>JAFGIB010000189.1 GCA_016929805.1 Deltaproteobacteria bacterium
AAACAACAAATGTCCGTGATTTCCCATCAGAGCGAAAGCGATCAGGGACCAGTCAACCTTTTCCAAGGCCAAACCTAAGCGTCTTAGATACTCCTGGCGAGCATTTGGCACATCGTCGAACCGGCTCTCGCCGTTAATGAAGCGAACCATGAGATGACGTACGCAAAAAGGGGCAGGGATTCTCGCTATTCGGGGCATACCCTCTTTTTCGGCCGATCATCACTTGCGTTGCTTCCCAAATATTTTATTCTTGCAAAACGAGCAACCGTTCCATCTATTCGCTCCGGCTCAGAATGCGTTCCCGATAATTGTATGATTAGAAGAGGGCTTTGCTTTCCGGAAACTGGCCCTCGCGAAGGCCTTTACTTTCCCCCTCGCTCTAATAACAGTACGCTTAAAGTCGCGGTACTCGTATCAGGCGGAATCGCATCGGGTATAAACGCCGTCATCGACGGGATCGTTCAGCGACGCTGGTTATACGCGCGAAGCAGCAATCAAACGGATGGATTGACGATTTTTGGACTACAGAACGGCTTTCGTGCTTTAGACGCTTTCGCGGAATCGTATTTCATGTTGGTGCCCGGTCGAGATGCAGGCAGCGGAGATCGAGTCGTGGTTACCTCGGACCACGCTAACGAAGGAGGGGCCATACTGGGCACGTCGCGAGTAGACGATCTAATCGACGCGAACAAACGGATGCACAGACTGGAGATCGCTGTTAGTGTTCTGCGTAGTAATAATATTGATATTCTTTATATAATAGGCGGCGATGGAAGTATGAAAGCCGCGCACGCGATCTGGAGCTTGGCCAGAAATCGGTCGGGCCGACCTCTCTCCGTTGTCGCCGTTCCCAAGACCATGGATAACGATATCCTTTGGGTTTGGCAGGCTTTCGGATTCCTATCGGCG
This sequence comes from Deltaproteobacteria bacterium, assembly GCA_016929805.1. Classification (GTDB taxonomy): domain Bacteria; phylum Myxococcota_A; class Polyangia; order Polyangiales; family JAFGIB01; genus JAFGIB01. The sequence continues at coordinate 910 of JAFGIB010000189.1, forward strand.
GTGGAAAAGGCGCGCGAAGTAATAGAACACTTGCATACGGAAGTAAAGTCAAATCCGCGGCTATGTATCCTCCAGCTGTTTGGATCTGACTCCGGATACGTGGTTAGCCATTCGGTTCTGGCCAGCGCCACCGGGCACTGCGACGTAGCGCTAATTCCGGAAGTACCGTTCAGCATGAACAGGCTAGCAAAAGTAATGAAGGATAAAATGTGTAAGAGAAGGCGACGTATACCTCATGGTCTGATCGTCATGGCGGAGACAGCGATTCCTACAGATGCCGAAAACTACGTGGCACCTAACGGCGTAACACCGAAGATCGATATCGGCCTTGATCGGTATGAACAGGATGCAATCCTAGAATATCTGGAGCTAAAAAAAGCGGGTAACCGTATACAGGGGCAGACCAGCGACTTTCTGCGAGCAGCCGGGCTCAAGATAGTCAAGCAGGGGCTATCGAAACTATTGCCGGAGGTAGTTCTTGACTCGGCGGACCAATATCAGGGTTTTATGCCCGATTGGAAGGAACTGCGCGTGCTGGCCAACGAACCGAGACATCTGCTGAGATCGGTCTCCCCGAGTTGTTCGGACGTTATTTTTGGCCAGAGACTGGGAATGCTCTCCGTCGATAGCGCGATGGCGGGGTACACGGACTTCATGATCAGTCAATGGCTGACGGAGTACGCCGTGGTTCCGCTCAGTCTGGTAGTGCTCGGGCGTAAGCGAATTCCCAGCAGCGGTATTTTCTGGAAGTCGGTACGTGCCAAGACCGGCCAACCAGAGGATATGGTAACCTAGGATAAGAAGCGGAAGCGGGGCGGCGCTTTACTTTAGGTCTAATTCCATATTCTTTTTTTATAAACCTTATTTTGCATAAACCGCGTCATTTTTCTACGGTTTTGCTTGGCCGATCACAAGCGACGGATCTCGGAATGTTATTTGTTTGGCAGGCACTAAAACACAACGAAACCGATGAAACCGTGATGATATGCCGTTTCTATACAACCACAAATCCCGCACCGTACCGTAGTAGCAAGCGGATCGCTCAAGGCTACTCGAACGTGAATGTTCGAATGTCGATAGCGCTGAAGAAGATGGCGCGTTCGCCCGGCGTCCAGTCCGCCCAGACGACGTAGACGCCGCCGTCACCATCCATCGCCATGCCGCTGGGGCCGTGGTCGCCTATGAAGGCAAAATAATCGTTCGGATCATTGGGCGGAGAGGGGGAGTTGTCCTTACTGACCCTGAGGGGTTGGCTGAACGTCGCGCCGCCGTCGTGGGAGACAACAGCCCAAACGCTATACGGTATAAATGGCGGACTGGCCATGGGATTCGCGGGATTGGGTTCGTAGGTCCGCCACATCAACCCGAAATCTCCGTTCGGCGACTTGGCCACGAAGGGAGCGAAATGCGTCTTGTTCATGTCCTCCGTCACCTCGACGGGTTCGCCCCACGTCTCGCCGCAGTCGGGGGTCCGGTACACCAGGAAATGCGACCCGGAGTCTTTCAAAAGGGCGACCGTGAAGAGCCCCTTCGTGCTCGAGTCAGCGGCGAGCAAGACGTTGAGCGCTTGGGGCGCGAAGCCTGCCGGCGTCGGTACGCGATGCCGGCTCCAGGTTGCGCCCGCATCCGTCGACGTCTGAAAAACGGTGCAGGGGGCGGTCGCGCCGCTTCCGACGAAGAACGAACAGCTCGCCTGGTTGTAGCTGAGGAATAGCGTGGCCATGATGCCGTGCGCAGCCGCGACGCTCGAGTGGCCGGACACCATGTGGCTCGCTCCGTTGCTGCCTCCAAGGGGCTGGGGATCAGTCCACGTCTCGCCGTCCTTTGTCGAAGAGATCCATCGATCGGCGATAGTGCCGGCCGGCGAGTCAGGCAGGCCGGTCGACCGAGGCCCGAGGTTACTGATGCCGGCGAGGCCGCTCGTCACGTAGAACGAGCCCGTCTCTCGATCGATGCCCCCATATGGCCAATCCGCTGGCGTGCCGCTGTACGAAACCCATTTCCAGGTCTTGCCCCCGTCGGTCGACTTGATCACGCCGACGCCGCCATTCGGGAAGAAGGTAAGCGGCTCCGTTGCCCCAAAGTCGTTCTCCCAGTTGCCCCAATTGATGGCGTTGAAGCCTATAAAGAAGGTTCCTTCGGCGTTGACCGCGATCGGACCCTCGCCTCGGGCGCGCACTTCGGGATGGCCGGGTGGAACCATGTCGGTCACATCGACATACTCGAAGCTCCGGCCGCGGTCGAAAGACACAAACACGCCAATATCCATGAAACCAGGCGTCTTGGCGAATCCACGGGGCTGTGTCATGAAGGGCATTCCAGGGACGGAGACCAGCTCGCAGTCGGAGCCCGGAGCCGGGGGCACGCAGTCGCGGGTGTAACCCAAGTTCGAGCTCGCCAGCACGACGATATTGTTCGGGTTCTGCGGATTAACGGCTACGTGTGGCGCGCCGTACCGCCGGTGGATGTTTTGGGTCACGTCCACGTTCGTAGGCTCGGGCGCCAGCTCGATCACGGACGCGGCGTCCGGAGCAACCGCGTCTAAGCTAACTGTCCCCGAGTCTAGTCCGATGGCGGATCCCCCGTCGATCATCGCGTCCGGCGTGTCAATAGCGGTCCCGCCAGTCCCGGATACGCTCGTGTCCGTTGTTGCTGAACCGCCCGTTCCGGACGAGCCTGCAGTCTGCTCTCCGGCTACCTGGTCTGGAACCGACCCTCCCGTGGTGCCGGATTGTACCTGCGTCCCGGACTGCGCGTCCGGATTCTGAATCGCACTGTCAGACCCGTTCGCATCGTCAGATCCACATGCAGCGAATCCCCAGACGGCAAACGCTCCCGCGCAAGCCAGAGTAAACCTTAACGTTGCAAAAAACGTCGAGCGGAAACGCGAAAAAAGCGATGAAATAAGGGCGCGCGGAGCTATTTTGGGCCGCAGCTTAGTGCACCCTAAGTGAGGTCCAAAAAAAGTGAGCACGCCCTTAGGTCGCGCTATTTTTCGCGAGCGAAGCGCTTTACGCCGACGAATTTTTTGCAACGTTAAGGTAAACACAGTAGTCGTCTTTTGGTTCATGTTTCGCTGTTTCACGCTTCGCCTCCTAATCGCAGTAGCGGCTGTCGAGTGTTCGTTCTAGCGCCGAGTCCCCTTCGGAAGACCGGCTCGCACGCGCCGCCAATTATTGCGTAGGTGCGCCGGTCTAGGCGCTTGCACGTGATTCGTCAGAGCTACGCGCTTGCCGAAAGAAAACCTCGTATGAAGTACTCATAGCAACAGGCAAAATCACGGTGCAACACGCGTAATACCCGTTTGAGCCAACTGATATCGAGAGTCAGTTTTTTGACCGCGCCCGGCAAATACAGCGTACGCTACTTGCGTGGCCGCTCGTTGGCCGCCGTCTGCTGCTTGCGGTACTGGTTAGGGGTGAGCCCGGTCCAGCGCTTGAACGCTCGGTGAAACGACGTCTTATCTGCAAAGCCGAGCTCGCCGGCGGTTTCCTCTATGGTGCAACGCTCGTCGAGTAGACACCTCTTTGCAATGTATGCGAGCGCCTCGTCCACCATCTTTGAGTAGCTCGTTCCCTCTTCTCTCAGGTGTCTGCGAAGGGATCGCTCGCTTGTGCCGAGCGCTCGGGCCACGGACGCCATCGTCACGTCGCGCGGTGGAGGCTGCCACACGAGAAACTGGCGGGCACGTTCTGTATAGGTTGTGCGGGTAGTCAGGTTCGTGATTCGACGTTGGGTGAAAATTCGTAGCGCCTGGTGCAGCTCGACATCCGGGTAGGGGGCAGCGGACATCAGTAGTTGGCGGTCAAAGCACATGCCGGTGAACGGCTGATTAAAACGGGCGCGTCCTTTAAAGATGCGCTCGTATTCACAATGGTACTCGGGCGCGCTGTATGCGAAGCTGATTTCGTCGACGTGTTCCTCGAGATGCGAACGCACCATCGTACGGAACAGCCCGGCCACCGTGATTTCGGCCATGAAACGGCGCACGCGCGGGGGCTCGTCCTCCGAGCTTATAACGCGCAAGCGCACCTTGCCGCGTTCTTCGTAGACTCGAAAGCTGGCCTCGTCGCCGAGCAAACGGCGGGACTCCTGGATCGAACGCATCGATTCTCCCAGCGTTTGCGCATGGGCGACGAGCGCGCTGACCGGGTCGAGGGCATCGTCCGCCAACCGCTCAATCGAATGCAGGCCGAACGCCGCATCCCCCGTGAGATCGATCGCTAGCTCGATCAACTCGTGGAACGCGGATATCGGAAGCCGGGCGTCACGGGCCTGCACGAACGCTGGTTCGAGCCTCGTGGCCCGTATAAACACAGTCCGCGGTACGCCCGCGTCCTCGACGGCGTTCACCAGAATCCGCACGACGTGCATCGAGACCATATTCAACTTGCGCGTCCTCGTCCCACCACCGGCTACCGATAACCCAGCCTTCTTGGCAAACGCCGCTTTAGACGCATCCGGAACCGGAAGACCGTTATTACCCCTACGTGTTTGCTTGCGCGGCACCTTAATTATCTATAATGCGATGCTCGGGGGCGCAACGCAAGCTTCTAGCGGTGCACTGCGTATGATCATTCTAGCGGAATCGTCCGTATATTCTTAGATCGTCCCTACAAATCCCGGTTCGAACCAAAATCGTGGATCAAACCGTTCCATACCCGTGCCCAACAAACCCAGAGCGTGCGGTTGAACGGTCGGACGGAGGTACACGTTCATCTGCGGCCTACGCGAGCCCAATAGCCGCTCTGACAAACCATCGAAGAACCGGTCGACGGTATTCCGCCACACGGTAAGTCGTCATACTCGCAGATCATGCCCGGCTCGCACGAATCGCAAGCGGTCCGCCCAACTCACGCCGAGATAATATGATGATTGATCGAGCATCACTCACGGACTTGTCCCGTCTATTACCATAAAGCTCGGCATAAGCTTATCGTCACTTTTTACCTTTCGCTCCTGGTTCTGCCCCCCTTCTTGTCAACTTTGTCAACAAATCGAAGACCCCATCCCCGCTTCGCCACGCGCCTTGCCTAAAAACGACGCGTAATCGGCCATCGCTTTCATACATATAGCCGCTGTTTCTATCGTGGGTTGTAGCGCCCAAAACTTGTCGCCCAGCCGGTCACGAATCGTGAGTATCTGGTCGTTTAGAAGGGTAGATACCATATAAACCGGAATCGCGTGCTGGTTCATTAGCTCATATAGCACCTCTAAAAATAACATCGCCAGCTCAAAGATCTCTTTCCAGTTCCAGGAATCGCGATCGGTGGCGCCGGTTTGCAGCGCGTTCTCTTTGGGTGGAGGCCCCATCAACAAAAACAGAATGGCATCCACCTCTCCGCTTTTCATCAATATATCCGCGAGCGGGACCACGATATGCGAGGTACCCGTGGCGACCATGTCCACCGGGTTGCCGGGCACCCACCAGGCCGGCATATGCTGGCCGATCGCCGAGAGCGTCTTGTCCGAAAGCCGCACGACTTCCAATCCGAGCTTCGTACACCAATCAGCCGCCACAACGCCGAGCCCGCCGCCGCCGGTGACGATAGCCACGCGTCTTCCCCGGGGCAAAGGACGATTGAGAAACGATGCGGCGATCAGGGAGGCCTCGTCGAGACGGCAGGCCTGAATAACACCCGACTGCCGGCATACCGCATCGAAAAGCTGGCCGCTTACCGCTATGGCGCCGGTGTGGGAGGTGGCCGCCAGCACGCCCGAGCTCGTTGTGCCTCCCTTGATCAGCACGACCGGCTTTTTCATCGCGGCGTCGCGGGCTCTTCGCGCAAACTCGCGGCCGTAGTTCATGCCCTCCACATAACAGAGAATGACCTCGGTCATATCGTCCTCTGCGAAGTACTCAACGTAGTCGTCGATTCTGAGATCCGCTTCGTTGCCGCTTGATACGGACTTGGAGACCCCGAAGCCGGTGTTCACCAGCCCGGCGATGAGAAGCAATTGGATATTGCCGCTTTGAGATACGACGGCCACTTTTCCCGCGGGCGGGTGGTAGTCCATCGGCATCCACGCGAACAAGTGGTTCTCGGGACAGCAAACGCCCTGGCCATTGGGTCCGATAAGCACCATATTGCCTCGCTTGGCGATCGTGATCATCTGCTGTTCCAGCAAAGCGCCCTCTTGCCCGAGCTCCTTGAATCCCGCGCTGATGACTACGCCGGCCCTAATGCCCTTGTCAACGCAATCCTCCACGGTGGAAGGAACGAGCCGGGCCGGCACGGTGATCACGGCGAGATCCACATTGTCGGAGATCTCCTTGACCGACCGGTAGGCGTCGAGGCCGAATACCCGGGGCCGGTTGGGATTGACCGGAAAAAGCCTGCCGTTGTACCCGCCGTTAATGAGGTTGTTGGGGATGATGAAGCCCCATTTTCCCCTGGTCTCGGTGGCTCCCACGAAAGCGATCGATTTGGGTTCAAATACAATGCGTAAGTTTTCCAGCCTTTGGTTCACTGCCATATCTCCGAATAGCTCTATTTTGCCGCGGCTGTGTCGTCTTTGATTGTAGAATGGACAAACGGACCGCCGGCGCGTTTTGAAAACCTTAACGAAGTGAAAATATCGAGCAGGTTCGCAAAAAAGCACCCCAATTAGTGCTCCCGGCCTTTTCAGAGGCCGTTTTTTGCACCCTAAGCGAGGTCGAGAAAAGCTAGCACGGTCCGAGTTCGCGCGCCATTTCGCGCTTGAGCTGGATTACATTTTTCTATTCGGCTTTGCTTGCCATAGGGGTTACGCGAGAATAACATGGCGAAAGTAAACCGCTCGAGGTAGCTGATGAACCTTTTACACCGGGAGGCTTATCTCGTCATCGCGGTCGTCGTTTTAGTTGCGATATACGCGAAGAATGCGGAAGCATCGCCCGATAAGCAAGATCTAAATTCTCAGGCCGGCTCTGATAGCTCTCCCGATTCGCCGCTGGAGAATAAAGACAGTAAACCGCGAACTCCAGAACCAGAGACGGCGGCTCCGCCCTCTCAAGCGCAATCGAAGGGCGGCGAAGCGGCGGTGGCCGGCGTGGAACAAGCCGCGACTAAGGTCGCCTCAAGCACCAACGCGGACCCGGTGCTCGTCGAAATTCGAGATCACCTGCGCTTACTTATAAAAGGCGCCCTACCCGAATGGGATCGGATCGATCAGCTTTTTTCGGTTGATTTGGGGCAAACCGAGAGGATTAACAAACGCCTGCAGGTGCTATTTCAAGAGAAGTCGCAGTTGGCGGATTCGCTCAAGCGGATTCAACGGCGCGTTGCCGAGCCGGAGAAGGAAGTGGCGAAAGCCGAACGGCCGGCCGTGCTCGATTCCCCCCCAATCGCCCCGAAAGAGCCGATACCGCCGGAAAAACCCGTTCGACCGCCGTTCCCGGCGCCCAGAGGAAAGAAAGATGCCAAACGCAGCGCGCCTTGGCTCGAAAGGCACGATGCTTGGGAAAAATATCGCGCCGATCTCGCGGCTTATGAGCAGGCCTTAAAACAAAACCAAGAGTTGAGCCGAGAATACGAAAGCCGCCTGACTGTATACCAAGAACAAAAAGGGGCGTACGACGAGGCGTCGGCGGCATATCAGCGTGCCACACGGGAGCGTCAGAGGTCGATCACCGTCTTGGTGCGCCGGCTCAAGCGGGAAGCGTCGAATCTCAAGGTAAGGCTGGATATCACGAACGCTCGCTTCGTCTATCTCAAGTCGCTGCTCGGTTGGTTGACGAAGATGCCCGCCTCGGCGCTCGAAGCGTTCTCCGAGCTCAAGGCGCCTCGGGTTGCGGTGCGTGATCGCGCGGCCTCGATGCACAGGCTGATTCAGGCCGTCGCGCGCCTATGCGATCGGATCGAAACCTTGCGAAATCGCGCGAGCGCCGGCTCATTGGTAGGCTTTCAGGTGGACAGGGATCAACTGGTTGCGGGCCTCGATACCATCACGGCCGCTCTAGCCGAACGCTCGCGTTCTCTACAATACGCCGCTACACAGCTAAAGGAGTTGGCGCAAGGGCTGGAACAGGAGGGAAGCGCGTTGCGCTCGGCCGTGCTCGCGGCGGTGATGAATCCAAAGCGAAAAACGGTAATCGACCAACGTTTCAATTCCGAGCTGATGGAAATGCGGCTCGGCGCGAGAAACATCGCCATGGGAGATTTCGCGGATAGATCGGGACAAGAAGAAAAAGCGCTCGTTTTGGTATTAGACGGGTTACTAGTAAATCCGATCAAGATCGGTTCGAATTCCGAAGCGAAAAAGGCGCTCGAGCGCGTGAAGGCTCAAATCGAGCTTATAGACGGCGAAATCGATACAGCGCGGTTGGATGCCGACCGATACCGCCAGGCCTTTCGGCGTGAGGCGGTTACCGTACTTTCGAGCTTAGCCTCTCCCGAGGCCAAGAACCGCGCATATTCCTTTTCCAGCGGCTTGATAGCTGAGCTATTCGCCGACTTGGATAGCGTAAAGCTCGCCTTTCGAAGCTGGGGACATGACCGTTGGGCGACGATTCTGCAAGCGCGGCGATACCTGCGTACCGGCAGCGGCATCATCTGGCTCACGCGGCTTTCCTTGGCGGTTTTGGTCTTGCTGGTTTTGGCCGTGCTGGGACGCCGGATCAGCCGTTTCGTCGCTCTGGGTATCGGTAGATTGAGCGCTTCGTCCTTTTTCAGACACCGTGTGGGCGCGCTGGTCAGATGGGCTGGGCTGGTTGAAGCGCTCCTGCCCACGCTGCTTTTAGCCGTTGCCGGTTATTCGGTGTTGGCGCTGATCGGGTTCGATAAGACCGAAACCAGATTTGTCGAAGTCGCTGTTCGCTGGTTTATTTTGTTTATCGCCGGTGGTAAAATCCTGGAAGGGTTGACACGGCGGGTATCTCGCGGTCGCCCGGCGCTGATCGCGGTTGCTCCCGAAATCGGCGAGCTGCTCGGTGCGACCTATAGCAGACTCGGGGCTTTTGTCGCGATCGCCGTAATCGTTCGCGAATGGACCAGGCATTGGCTGGGCACCGGTTTGCTCAGCGTATTGGTGGTCTGGTTGGCGTGGTTATGGGTTTTCGGCTGGGCGCTATGGGCGATGTTCGTCTGGCGTAAGCCGATAGGCGAGGCGCTGGCGGCGCGCTCAGCGCAAAACACGCCGCTAAATCGCCTTGCAGGTTGGATGATCGCGCGGCGTCTAGCGGTCGTATTAACCCTGCCGGCGGCGTGTTGGATAGTAATCGCTTCGATCGCGGCTTGGGTCCGGATGCTGCTGGCGGAAGGCGGTTTTCTCGCATACCTTCAAGCGCGTTCCTTACGGCGTCGCTCGCGCGCGGCCGGAACGGATCAGACCGAAGCCGCGTCACGATCGCTGCCGCAGGAATACAGCAAAGAGTTTCCTCTTTATCCTATCTATGGGAAACAAGACGCCGTGCTCTTGCCGCGCGAAAACTCGGTCAAAACCGTCTTGAGCCAACTCGAGCGTTGGCGATCCAGCAAACAAGATGCCTCGCTGGTCGTGATCGGCGAAAAAGGAATAGGTAAGACGACCTTTCTGTCGCTGCTGGAAAAGAGCATCGACTCGCTTCCACTGGTTCGCTACTCGATCTCGAAGAAGCTACGCGACGAGAAAGCGCTGATTTCCGAGCTAGCTTCGGTATTCGGCATCGACCAGGCGTCAAATGTTGGAATGATCGCGGCCCGTATCAACTCGGGCGAGCGACGCGTGGTTTTGCTGGACGAGGCGCACAACGTATTCTTAAGGACGGTAGACGGGTATGACGCGTACGAGGCGCTGGTGCGCCTGGTAAACTTCACCTCCGATAAAATCTTTTGGGTACTGGTGTTCAACGCCTTTTCCTGGGCCTTCATCAACCAAAGCCGTAAACAGGTGCACTACTTTCGTCAGCTTTTATACCTCCCCTCCTGGAGCCGGGACGAGATCCAAGAGCTAATCGTGCGGCGCAATAAAAAAAGCGGATTCGAAATCAGTTTTGACGAAATCTTGCTCGACCGAGATCGAAGTCAAACCGGCGATTTCGAGGTGATCGACAGCGCGGAGGGATTTTTTCGGCTTTTGTGGGAGGCAAGTCGAGGTAATCCACGGGTGGCGACTTACCTCTGGCTCAATTCTCTGACAGCGCTGAACGACAAGCGACTTCGAGTTGGTCTTTTCAGCGAAAAATCTCTACAAGAACACGTGAAAACGGACCGCGAGCTGTTATTCACGCTCGCCGCGATTTGCCAACACGAAAATCTTTCAGTAGCCGAGCTTCAGGAAGTGCTTAATGTACACTTGGATTTCGCCGCTTTCGCGATCCGTTATTTAACAGAGTATAATCTGTTGGAGCCCAAGCATACTGATCCCAAACGTTCCACCCTTTCGCCCGAGTACTATCCGCAAATAATAAAACTGCTCAGACAAAACCACCTTATTTTTGAAAAGGGGTAATCGATATGCCGGATGTTTCGGAAACCGCTGGTCTGCTTCAAGCCTTTAATCCGAGCGCAATTCCCTATGCCGCCGCTTGGATTATCGGCTCTCTAGCGTTGGTTCGGGTACTGCGTGGGGTGGCGAATTCGCTCAGCGAACAACTGCCGAAATACCGCTTGACGATTAAGCAGGCGCACGCATTTATTTCTTTTATTATTTTCGCTTTGGTCTCTCTAATCGCGTTCAACAGCCTGTTCCGGCTTTCCTCTCAAGTCTTGTTCGCCTTGTCGGGAACCTTGGCGGTGATGGTTGGTTTCGCGCTTAAGGACGTGGCTTCCTCCTTTATGGCGGGCATTTCGATCCTGATCAACAAACCGTTTCAAGTCGGCGATCGGATTAGCTTCGGCGGCTACTACGGAGAGGTTAAAGAGATCGGCATGAGAACGGTCCGGCTGGTAACCTTGGACGACAACCTGGTTTCAATACCATCGAACAAGTTTCTCACGGACCCGGTAGCCAGCGCCAACGCCGGTGAGCTCGATTGCATGGTTGTCATGAGCTTCTATGCTTCCCCCGACGCCGACCATAGCCGGGCCAAGGAAATCGTCGAGCACGCGGTGCTGGCGTCGAAGTACCTTTATCTGGGAAAACCCATCGCGGTTTTATTGAGCAATAAACTTCTGGAACAAGGTGCGGTGGTGGTCGAAATCACGGCCAAGGCGTATGTTTTTGATATGCGTTATGAAAAGGCATTCGCCAGCGATGTCACTGAACGGGCGCTGAAAGCGTTTCGCGCGGAAAAGCTCTTGGCGGCGAATTGAACTTAAGCTTTTAAAAAAAAGGCGTCGGCGTAAGGGGCTTCGCCCGCGAATTTTATTCTTCTAAGAATCGACATAACGCTTTCGGAGATAGAACAGAACGCTGAGTCAATCAATTTTCTCTTGACATATCGGCCTGTTTCGCGTTAAGGTGAACTTCAGTTGTATCTCGTTATTAGTGGTTAACGGCTTATTATTCGATAAAGTCAAGTTATTCTTTATACCCTACCTAGAGCAGTGGCTCGGTTTATTCGGGTGGTAGCTTCAACCTCTTGCTCGCGTGGTGGGCCGGATTCTGTCGTCAGGCAGTCGCATTAACCCCGGTGAACGATGGCTGATAATACTAAAATTAAATCAAGGCTATCGGGCGATCCCGGCGCCTCTTCGCGCGAAAACGAAAACGTGTTCCCGCTGATCGAGCTGCAAGCGCCCCGCGCCTGGCAAACCGTTTTAATCGGTTCGGAATCGGTTGCGGGCGCGTTATCTCGATACATCGCCGGACAGCGCTGGTTCTCGGGTAAGTCCAAAACGGTTCGAGGCGCCGAGATACGAGAGATAATACCGCTGTCAATGGGCGATGATCATAGCAGCATCGCGTTCGTGGAGGTCCAATACGCGGACGGTGTTCCCGACATCTATTTAGTCCCGATTGCCTCGGCCTCGGGGCACGACGCCGAACGGATCGAAGCGGAGTGGCCGCGAGCGCTGATCGCGCGTACCCGCTGCGAAAACCTATCGGGAGTGCTATTCGACCCGGCGGTAACGCGATCGGATTTTGTAAGGACGATTTTAAACGCCTTATCTAAAAGGCGAAGTTTCAAGGGGCGAAACGGCGAGGTTCAAGCGGTTCGCTATCGAGCTTTCAAATCGCTTTATGAGCAATTGAATGAAAGGTTTGATGTTCGTCCCGGAACCGCGGAGCAATCCAACAGCTCGGCGCTGATCGGCGATCAGTTGATATTCAAGTTATACAGGCGGCTCGAGGCGGGCCGAAATCCGGAGGTCGAGCTGGGAAGATTCCTAAATCAAAAGGGCTTCCGCAATACCCCTAAAATCGCGGGGCACTTGCAATATGTTTCCGCGGAAGGAGAGAACCGCACCTTGGCGCTGGTTCAAGAATATGTCAGCAACGAATCAAACGCCTGGGAGTTGGCGCTCGAGCGAGTGCAACGCTGCGTGGCGCGCGTTATTTTTACCCGCGAAACGCAAGCTCAACCCGTACAGCCGGGTTTAGAATGGTTAGAAAATAGGAAACTCGCGCTGCCGGAAGAAATCGACAAGATTCTCGGCCCGGATAAGGAGGTCGCGCGCCTACTCGGGCGGCGGACGGCTGAAATGCATCTCAAGCTGGCGAGCGACAGGGAATCGAGCGAATTTCGGCCCGAACCGTACACCTCGGTTGATCGCCGCGAGTTGGTCCGATCGATTAGCGAGCTACTCGCGCAAGTCTGCGGGCTGCTCGCTAAACGCGCCGTCGAGATCTCCGGTCAAGCAAGAAAAGAGGCGGAACGGCTGGTGCAGCTTGAGACCAAGATCAACGCGTGGCTCAAAAAGGCCTTGGACCAAGAGCTGGTATCGCATCGGATTCGAGTTCACGGCGACTTCCATCTCGGACAAGTGCTTTATACAGGAAACGACTTCGTGATTATCGATTTCGAGGGCGAACCGGCCCGCCCGATGCGGCAACGCCGCGCGAAAAAAAGCGCGCTGGTGGACGTCGCGGGAATGGTCCGCTCGTTCCACTACGCCGCCCTATCCGGATGGAATGCCAGCGCGGAAAAGCGGCTTTTTAGCCAAGCCGAGATGAGCAGACTCGAGAGCTGGATCGACGCTTGGCAAGCCTGGATGTCCTCCGTCTACCTTCACGCTTATTATCAAGGCGTACGAAAGCAACCCGTTATCGCGGGCGATAGCGCCGGCGAGGTCAGAACGCTGCTCGATCTGTTTTTACTGGAAAAGGCGATCTACGAGGTCGGATACGAGCTCAACAACCGCCCGCATTGGGTCGGCATCCCTCTGGCTGGAATCGGTCGGGTTCTGCAAGACCTAAAGCTGCTGGAGCGCCGAACGGTTTAAACAAGCAATAGGAGAAAACGATGACCAGCAAAACCCCCAAAGAGGCTCGCCCCGAGGCGGAACCGATCAAACCTAGGACAGAGGCAACTTCGAACCTCCAGAAAACTACCCCGAGCACGTCGACTTTGTCCGAGGATGATCTTTATTTATTTAATGAGGGGTCCCATTTTCGCTTGTTCGACCACCTTGGAGCGCATCGCGCGAGCGTGGACGGAGCACGCGGCGTCGTCTTTCGGGTATGGGCGCCTGACGCGCGCGAGGTCAGCGTGATAGGCGATTTTAACAATTGGAAGAAAGCCGAAGCCCTTCTCCATCCAAGAGGCTCATCAGGTATTTGGGAAGGCTTTGTCGCGGGCGTAGAAGGCGGAGCATATTATAAATACCATATCGAATCGCGACACAATGGATACGCGGTCGACAAGGCGGACCCTTTCGCCTTCTATTGCGAAAAGCCTCCGGGCCGGGCGTCTCGCGTATGGGATCTGCAATACGATTGGCAAGACCAGAAATGGCTCGAGCAAAGAGAGCAACGTAATCGTCTTTCCGCCCCGATCTCGATCTACGAGGTTCATATCGGCTCTTGGCAAAGAAAAGCGCAGGAAGGCAACCGTTCCCTGAGCTATTGCGAAATGGCTCCGCTGTTACGCGACCACGTTTTGCGCCTCGGCTTCACCCACGTTGAGTTCTTACCTATTATGGAACATCCGTTTTACGGATCGTGGGGCTATCAAACGACCGCCTATTTCGCTCCGACCAGCAGGTACGGCACGCCTCAGGACTTCATGTTTCTGGTCGATACGCTTCACCAGGCGGGCATAGGAGTCTTTTTAGATTGGGTTCCGTCACACTTTCCCTCGGACGAGCACGGACTGGCGTACTTCGACGGCTCGCACCTGTTCGAGCACTCCGACCGACGGCAAGGCTTTCATCCGGACTGGAACACTTATATCTTCAATTACTCGAGACACGAGGTGCGTAGCTTCTTGATTTCCAGCGCTGTATTCTGGCTCTCGAAGTACCATATCGACGGCCTGCGGGTTGATGCGGTCGCTTCCATGTTGTACCTCGACTATTCGCGACGCGAGGGCGAGTGGATCCCCAACGCCTACGGCGGAAGGGAGAACCTCGAAGCCATCGCATTTCTACGAAGGCTGAACCAGGAGGCTTATCGCGCCGCGCCGGGCGTACAGACTATCGCCGAGGAGTCCACCGCCTGGCCGATGGTCTCCCGGCCGACCTATGTCGGCGGGCTGGGGTTTGGTCTTAAATGGGATATGGGATGGATGCACGATACCTTGGACTATATGGGCAAGGACCCGGTGTTTCGCAAGTTTCATCACAACCAACTTTCCTTTAGGTCGCTATATGCCTCTCACGAAAATTTCATCCTAGCTCTTTCGCACGACGAGGTGGTTTACGGAAAAGGCTCGCTCGCGGAAAAGATGCCCGGAGATAAGTGGCGGAAGTTGGCGAATCTTCGTCTTCTATATTCATATATGTTCGCGCTTCCGGGAAAGAAGCTTCTCTTCATGGGCGGCGAGCTCGCTCAATGGAACGAGTGGGATCACGAAAGCAGCCTGCAGTGGCGGCTGGAACGTGAGCCCGACCACGCCGGGATCGCGCGCTTACTGGCGGATCTGAATCGCCTTTATCGAGGCGAGCCCGCGCTTCACGAATGCGACCACGACGCGTCGGGGTTCGAATGGGTTGACGCGAACGACGCCGAGCAAAGTTGTCTCTCTTTTTTGAGAAAAGCCAGCGACGGCGCGCCGATTCTTGTCGTTTTGAACTTTACACCGGTGCCGCGTTACGCCTATTGTGTGGATGTGCCGGTTGCAGGTATCTGGAAAGAGATCATCAACAGCGACGCGACGGAATACGGAGGAAGCGGGGTGGGAAATTCAGGAAGAGCCGAATCAACGCCGGTAGCGCTGCGCGGCCCGAGACAATCGTTACACCTGACGTTACCGCCGCTCGGCGCGTTGTTTCTTAAACCGATCAACGCAACCGCGGAGGATCATGCTTAGAGGCAACCCGATCATATGGCCCGGGAAGCCCTACCCTCTCGGCGCCACTTGGGACGGCGAAGGGGTAAACTTTTCGCTCTTTTCGGAACACGCCGAAAAGGTCGAGCTATGCCTCTTTGATTCCAAGGGTAAACAGTGTATCGCCCGTATCCCCATGCGCTGGCAGACCGACCAAATTTGGCACTGCTACCTTCCGCAAGCGGAGCCCGGTCTGTTGTACGGCTACCGCGTATATGGCGAGTATCGGCCCGAGCAGGGGTTGCGTTTTAATCCGAACAAGCTGCTGTTAGATCCCTACGCCAAGGCTATCACGGGGCCGCTCATCTGGAGCGATGCGCTATTCGGTTACCGCATCGGACACCCGAGAAACGACCTCTCTTTTGACCGGCGCGACAGCGCGCTGGGCATGCCTAAATGCAAGGTCATCGATTCCGCTTTTACCTGGGGAGAGGACAAGCCGCCCAGGACCCCGTGGCACGACACCGTCATCTACGAGCTACACGTCAAGGGTTTCACCATCAACCATCCGGAGGTACCGCCGAATTTGCGCGGCACATTCGCGGGTCTGGCCACGACGCCGGTGATCGAATATCTCAAACGCCTTGGAATTACGGCCGTCGAGTTAATGCCGATCCACAGTTTTTTAGATGACCGGCATCTCATCGAAAAAGGACTCCGCAATTACTGGGGTTACAACTCCTTCGGCTATTTCGCCCCCGACTATCGTTACCTGGCGTCCGACCGGATTAGGGAATTTAAGACCATGGTCAAGCGGCTGCATTCCGCGGGAATCGAGGTCATTCTTGACGTGGTCTATAACCATTCGGCCGAGGGAAACCACCTGGGTCCGACGCTTTCGTTTCGCGGCATCGACAATCTCGCTTATTACCGTCTTGGTCCCGAAAACCTGCGCTACTACGTCGATTTCACCGGTTGCGGGAACACCTTAAACATGACCCATCCCCGGGTTTTGCAGCTCATCATGGACAGCTTGCGTTATTGGGTTTTAGAAATGCACGTGGACGGATTTCGCTTTGATCTCGCCTCCGCGCTCGCCCGCGAGCTGTTCGACGTGGATCGGTTGGGCGCGTTCTTCGACATCATCCATCAAGACCCGGTCCTCTCCCATGTCAAGTTGATAGCCGAGCCGTGGGATCTCGGACGAGGCGGTTATCAAGTCGGTAACTTCCCGATCGGCTGGACCGAATGGAACGCGAAGTACCGCGACGCGGTTCGCGCCTATTGGAAGGGAGACGGGGGTTTGATCGGAGAGCTGGCCTTTCGGCTGACCGGGTCGAGCGATCTTTACGAAAAGAGCGGAAGAAGGCCGTGCGCGAGCATCAATTTCGTCACCGCTCACGATGGCTTCACTCTTCACGATTTAGTCAGTTATAACAAAAAGCGCAACCAAGCTAATCTAGAAGACAACCGCGACGGTGAGAACAACAACTTAAGCTGGAATTGCGGCGCTTCCGACAGCGATGAGGGCCTTACCGAGGACCTGGCGATTCAAGCGCTACGCGAAAGGCAAAAGAGAAATTTCTTGGCCACTTTGCTTCTCTCGCAGGGGGTTCCCATGCTGATCGCCGGCGATGAGATCGGCCGCACTCAAAACGGAAACAACAACGCCTACTGCCAGGATAACGCGACGAGCTGGATAGATTGGCGGCTGACCTCACAGGCCGAGGAGCTTCTGGCGTTTGTCCGCAACTTGATACAGATCCGCAAAGCGCACGCCGTGTTTCACCGTCGCCATTTTTTCCAAGGACGTTCTATTCGCGGTGCCGACATCAAAGACTTAATCTGGTTAAACCCCGAGGGTCAAGAGATGTCGGAAGGGGAATGGAATCAGTCACACGCGCGGGCGCTGGGCGTACGCCTCTCGGGCGAAGGCTTGGAAGAGTGCGACGATCAAGGCCGGGAGGTGCGCGATGACGACTTCTTTCTCGCGCTCAACGCCCATCACGAAGCGGTTGAGTTCGTCCTTCCCTCGTATCGCCCGGAAACCGTCTGGAGAACGATGGTGGATACCGATCGATCCGAGCCGAAAAGGCGCGAGGCGGTCTACGAATGCGGATCGCGCGTCGTCCTGCAACCTCGTTCCCTGGCGCTGTTGCGGCAAGAGCCGGCGGCCTCTGATGACGAAACGAAATCAAATCGACACGCGATGCCCTTCGGCACCGAGGTGATGGAGGATGGACGGGTTCGTTTCCGCCTGTGGGCACCCGCTTGTGAACGCGTCGATCTTCATCTGGGCGACGGCGAGGAAAAGCTCGTCTTTCCTATGGCGAAGCGAAAAGACGGCTGGTTCGAGTTCGTAACCCACCAAGCCGGCGCGGGGTCGCGATATCGATATCACATCAACGGCGAAACGCTGGTTCCCGATCCGGCCTCCCGATTCCAGCCCGACGACGTACACGGGGCTTCCCTGGTGATCAATCCAAACGCGTGGCGGTGGAGCGATGACCAATGGCGGGGACGACCGTGGGAGGAAGCGGTGATTTATGAAGTTCATGTTGGAACCTTTTCCGAGTCGGGGACCTTTCGAGGCGTGCAAGAAAAGCTCGATTATCTGGTCTCGTTAGGCGTCACCGCGTTACAGCTTATGCCGCTCGCGGATTTCCCCGGAAGCAGAAACTGGGGTTACGACGGGGTATTGCCTTTCGCTCCGGACAGCACTTACGGCGAGCCGGACGATCTTAAAGATCTCATCAACGCGGCACACAACAAGGGGCTGATGGTTTTCTTGGATGTGGTCTACAACCATTTTGGTCCCGACGGAAACTATCTGCACCTTTACGCTCCGCAATTCTTCACCGATCGCTATCAAACCCCCTGGGGTACGGCGATCAACTTCGAGGATAAACAGAGCCGCGTGGTGCGGGATTTCTTTATTCATAATGCGATCTATTGGATCGAGGAATTCCATATCGACGGGCTGCGCCTGGACGCGGTGCACGCGATTTTCGACCGGTCGGTTCCCGATATCCTGGAGGAGTTGGCGATAACGGTTAGAAAGAAGCTGGAAACCAAACGCCTGATCCATCTCATATTGGAAAACGACAACAACGCCTCTCGGTACTTAAGTCGAGAGCTATCCGGAAAGCCAAAGTGCTATACGGCCCAATGGAACGATGATCTGCACCACGCTTTACACCTGATCACAACAGGGCAAACGAGCGGCTATTACGCCGACTACGCCGACCGCCCGGCTCACAGCTTGGGTCGCTGTCTGACCGAGGGATTCGCCTATCAGGGGGAGCCGTCGGACTACCGCGGTGGAAGACCGCGCGGCGAGCCCACGAAGCACCTGCCCTTGAGCGCGTTTGTCTCATTTCTTCAAAATCACGACCAGGTGGGCAACCGAGCTTTAGGCGAGCGTATTACCGAGTTGGCGTCTCCCGAGGCCGTTCGAACCGCGACCGAGATACTCTTGTTATCGCCCGCACCTCCCTTGCTCTTTGCCGGGCAGGAGTGGGGTAGCCGCAGTAGATTTCTTTTTTTCTGCGATTTTGGTCCCCACTTGGCCGAAGCCGTAACGCGCGGCAGACGCAATGAGTTCTCCTCTTTTCCGGAGTTCAGCCAGCCGCACGAGCAAGCCCGAATTCCAGACCCCAACGCGCAGTCGACTTTCGTCTCATCGAAGCTCAATTGGCGCGATTTGGACCAATCCGCGCACCAGCAGTGGCTCGATCTACATCGCCGTTTGCTCGCCTTACGCCAACGACATATCGCACCATTGCTAAAGGAGATCTCGTCGGCGGATGCTGATTTTCGCGTCATCGGGGAACGCTCGCTCCGGGTCCGGTGGATTTCCGGGAATCGTCATCGTTTGACCCTTTTAGCCAACCTGGGAAACGACCGCGCGCCGATCTCCGATGATCCCGCGGGAGTTCTTATCTACTCGACACACGCGCAAAAACGCCCCACGGCGGGGCCCGCCGGTTTGGAGCCTTGGAGCACGGTGTGGTATCTGGAAAGTCAGAGAGGTTGAAGCGGATCATGAGCTCGCGCTTCATGGTGCAAATCGCGCGTCGGCGCACCGCGTTCCCCGTCGGTGCTGATAAGGACTATAAGGCCGGCGGTTGCTCTAGGCAAGGAGCGTTATGACGCGATTGCAGCCAGAACAACCGCCTTATCCGGCTATTCCCACGGCCACCTATCGACTCCAAATGAATAGCGGTTTTAATTTCGCCAAGGCAAAAGCGATCGTGCCCTATTTGGCGCGTCTGGGAATAAGCCACGTCTATTCTTCTCCTTGTCTCACGGCGCGGCCGGGAAGCCTGCACGGATACGATATCGTCGATCATAACGCCGTCAACCCGGAGCTCGGAGGCGATCAGGGGTTTCATGATTTCATCGAAACCCTGAGGCGACACGCCATGGGACTGATCGTCGACGTTGTCCCCAACCATATGGGCGTTGGTCACTTCAACTCCTGGTGGATCGACATCTTGGAAAACGGCCAGGCTTCCATTTATGACGGCTTTTTCGACATCGATTGGCATCCGCTAAAAGAAGAACTAAAAGGCAAGGTGCTGGTCCCGGTTCTCGGAGAGCATTATGGGACGGTCTTGGCGGCCGGTCAGCTCGCCCTGGTTTTCGACCCGGAATACGGAAATTTTTATATTACCTATTTTGAGCATCGCTTTCCCATCAGTCCACGCACCTATCCCGTCGTGCTCTCGTGGGAGATGGAATGGCTCGAAACCGAGCTCGGCGCCGATAGCTTTCGACTACAACGCTTCCAAAGCCTGCTGACGGCTTTTCGCAATCTACCGGACCGCCATCAGACCACGGAACAGTCCAAGAAGGTAAGAAACCGCGACAAGGAACTTTACAAACACTCTCTGGCGAGCCTGTGCCGCAAGGAGAGTCGGATTCGCGAGCATATCGAACGGGCGGTTCGTTTCTTCAATCAGATCGATCCGGACAAACCGGAGCAAAGCGCGCTTCACCTGCTATTGGAAATGCAGGTATACAGGTTGGCGCATTGGCGCGTGGCCACGGACGAGATCAACTACCGGCGATTCTTCGATATTAACGATCTAATTGCGCTACGCATGGAGAATCCGTTGGTTGAATCCGCCACGCATCGATTGCTCGACGAGCTGATCGCCGCCGGCAAGATCGACGGAGTGCGTATTGATCACCCCGATGGATTGAGTGATCCGGAGAAATATCTCAGCCGTTTTACAAAAGTCTTTAATTCGAACAAGTCCGGCTTCGGCGAGGCCGCGGCCGAACCGCAAACGCCGCTGGTCTACGTGGAAAAGATCCTGGCGCCACACGAGCGCCTCCCTGAGTCGTGGCCCGTGCAGGGCGCGACCGGATATGACTTTTGCAATCAGGCAAACGGGTTATTCGTCGCGCCGCAGGCCGAACGGCCGCTCACCCAGACCTACGAGCGGTTTTTAGGCGAGAAGATCAACTTCGACGAGCAGGTCTATCAATCCAAGAAGTTGATCATGAAGACCTCCCTATCGAGCGAGCTTTCCGTGCTCGCCAAGCAGCTTAACGATCTATCCGAGCCCGATCTCTGTCGGCGCGATTTTACCTTGAACGCGCTACGTGACGCGTTGATGGAGGTTGTCGCCTGCTTTCCGGTTTATCGCACCTATATCAACCAAAGCGGCCCCTCCGAGCTGGATCGGCGCCATGTCGAATGGGCCATCGGCAGAGCCAAGAAGCTGAGCCCCGCGGGAGAAGTGACGATTTTCGATTTTTTACGCGAGGTTTTATTGCTGCAATATCTGCAGAAGCTGCCGGAAGCCGATCGCCCGGCGTTGCTCGCTTTCGTCATGCGGCTTCAGCAGTACACGGCTCCGGTGACGGCGAAGGGCCTGGAGGACACCGCCTTTTACCTCTACAACCGCCTGGTTTCTCTCAACGAGGTCGGCGGTGAGCCCTCTCGTTTCGGCACCTTTTTATCCGCCTTTCACAAGGCCAATGAAGAGCGCTGTAACCGTTATCCCCATACCCTGCTGGCCACATCGACCCATGACAGCAAAAGAAGCGAGGATGTGCGGGTGCGGATTAACGTGATCTCGGAAATGGTCGAGGAGTGGCGCCGCCGGTTGACCCGCTGGAGCCGGCTGAATCGCGCCAAAAAGCGCTTGGTCGATCAAACCTGGGCCCCTGAACGCAACGACGAGTATCTATACTACCAGACCTTATTAGGGGTATGGCCTTTGGAAGAGCTGGACGAGGCGGGCGTCGATTCGCTGCAGGAGAGAATTGTCTCATACATGATAAAAGCCGCGAAGGAGGCCAAGGAGCGTACGAGCTGGGTAAATCCCAATCCGGAATACGAGCAGGCGCTCCGCCATTTCATTCAAGCGACGCTCGACTCTCCCCGGCGCAACGCCTTTTTGGCGGATTTTATCCCCTTTAAGAATAGGGTCGCGGCCGTCGGTTTATTCAACAGCCTATCGCAGCTCGTGCTCAAGCTGACATCTCCCGGGGTCCCGGATTTTTATCAAGGATGCGAGTTGTGGAATTTCAGCTTGGTCGATCCGGATAACCGGCAAGCGGTCGACTTCGAGCTGCGAGCGGGCCTCTTGGAGCAAATCGAGAAACGCTTTGGCGGACTCGAGCCGGGTGATCTCGCTCAAGCGGCGCGTGGGATCTTAGCCGATCCAGCCGACCCGCGGCTAAAGCTTTACGTCACCTGGCGAGTCTTGCGTTTTCGTTTGCGATATAAACACCTGTTCCAAGAGAGTGCCTATCAGTCGCTTCCCGCGGAAGGACCGTGGGAAGCGCATATATGCGCGTTTGCCAGAATCGCGGACCGGGAATTTTTAATTACGGTCGTGCCGAGATGGATCTGGAGATTGTGCGGCGATCAAACGCCTCCCCTCGGCTCACGGGTTTGGAAGGAAACCCGAATCCACGTTCCCTCGGGAGTCGAACATATGCGCAATCTATTTACCGGAGAAACGGTTCCGGTCCACCGCCAAGGCGAGCTCTCGACCATATTCGCGTCCGATGCGCTGTCAACCTTCCCCGTGGCGGTGATTACGACTATCGATCCTTTTGATACCCTTTAGAAATAGAGATGCTGCTATTACGCCTAAAGTATACCTTGACGTTGTGAAAAACGTCGAGCGGAAACGCGTAAAAAGCGATGAAATAAGGCCGCGCTATTTTTCGCGAGCGAAGCGGTTTACGCCGACGGATTTTTTACAACGCTAAGGTATCCGAAGGATTTCGCCGCAATGATCGTATTCGTCCTTGGGCTATTGTTCCGTCGCCTTGATATCTTCAGTCGTTCTCAATACGACCTCCGGATCCCACGCGTCCGCGTGATTCCCGGGACCAAGAATGTACGCGTGCTCCCAACCGGGATCACAGTTAGGCCAATCCCAAATCTTGGCGTTGCCCAAAGAAGCCATCGGCGTCTTCGGGTCGCAGCCGTGCATGGTCGCGTAACTATCGATCATCGCGGCGCTCGATAGCTGCTCCTTTTGCTCATCGCTCACCGGACTGCCGCCGCCTTTCTCAAGCTCCTCCTGAGCGACCACGCAAGAGAGGCGGTCGGAGCAACGCGGGCATCCGCCGCCGACGACCACTTGTACGCCGCGAAGTCGACCTTCGAACCTGGCATCACACGCGAATACCAGGCTCAAGTACATCGCGCCCCACGATCCTCCTTGGGCCCACATGCTGCGAATATTGAATTTAGTTCCGAAGGTTTGATATACCCAATCGACTACCTCGTAAAGATGAGGTAAGTCTTGGCCGTCGTCCCCGTTGCCCCATTGCGTGCCGATAGCCTTGGGCGCCACGACGATGATATTATGAGAGTCGACTAAATTGTGAATCGGCCACGCATTCATGGTGAAGGTGACCTTCATCGGTTCGTTGACCGTTCCGTGGAGAAATAAAAAGAAGGTGACGGGAGCGCCCTCGTGCGCGCAGGGATAGGCTACGACGACATCGCGATTGGTGATTTTGACGGTTTGTAATGAAAATAAGGTCGGTACGCCGCACTGAACGCCGTCAATGGATACCATCGGTTTGCTCGGGTCGCCGTCTTCAGGACCCGTGTACGGTGTCGTGGAGTTTCCGCCTGCGGCTCCCGTACCGCCGCTTTGCGTGGCTCCCGCGCCCCCCGCGCCCCCGGCGGTTGTGCTCCCGTCAACAGCTCCGCTGTCCATAATGCTCGTACTCCCTCCGGTTCCGCCCGTTAACGGGGCTCCACCGGTCGACTGAGCCCCGCCCGAAGATTGAACGCCCCCGGTTGACTGAACGCCGCCCGTCGCGGGTATGGTCGAAGTCTCCGTCGAGATAGCCGCGTCGGTTCCAGGAGCAATCACCGCCGCATCGCCGAGAGAGGGTGCGGAAGCTGATCCACATCCGAATAACACGACTACGAAAACGGTAGCGGTCAAAGCAATCGTGCATGATCTGAATCTACTCATAACTCCTCCTCTTCGTTTGTGGCGGCTCGGTTAATACCGGTATTCTTGTTATTTCTTACCAGTTTTTACTTTCACAAGTCCAAGGTGCATTGCAGTAAACTCCGCTCGCATCGATAAAATCGCCGCGATACTTGGTCTCTCCAGCCAGATGCCATCGCAGCCACGCGACCCATGGAGCGATATTGTTTCTAGCGCACATGATGTGATCGGTAGCTTCTTTTATTAGAAAGACCGCAGGAGAGGGGGTTGCGGCGTAATCGCCCTCATAATTGATAGTTCCCATTTCGCCGACTCCACCGAGGAAAACGACGGGCGCGTGCATGTCCGCGGCTCCCCCAACGCCATTACCGCCACCGCAGACGAGGACGGTCGCCTTGACCCGGGGGTCGCTCGCGGCGGCCAAGCTATTAAGCGATCCCATCGAGTGTCCGCCGATCCCGATCATGGTGGTGTTGAGCTTTTGGTAAAAAGGGCTATCGCTTCGATCGTTCTCGCCGATAATCCAATCCATACTCGCTTTTATCTTGCTTCCCGAAGCATCGAGCGGAGCGTCGTCCGCAACCACCACAAACCCGTGCGATGCGATTCGGTTCATATGCCATATATAAGAATTCGGGTACGTGCCGCCTCCGCAGCTCCATATAAAGATGGGATGCTTGATGCCATCCTGACCGAGCTCGGCCGGTCGAAATACCCCGCTCGTACGGCTAGGACCACTTGCAAGGTCTTCCGGCGCCGTCGCGAACGGACCGTCGGCATCTACATTATCTACAGGGGGTAGAACCGTGCCCGTGGAACCGGCACCACCGTCCGAGGGACCGCCAGCAGCACCCGCGGCGCCAGCAGCACCCGCGGCGCCAGCAGCACCTGCCGCACCGGCAGCGCCCGCGGCACCCGCGGCACCCGCAGCGCCCGCGGCACCCGCCGCACCGGCAACACCCGTAGAGCCGTCAAGGCGAACAGCGCCGTCGACTCCCGCGGTACCGATGGTACCGCCTGAACCGCCTCCGGCGTTCGCTCCGCCGCCGCTCGTTCCCATACCGCTACTACCCCCGGTAGCCGCACTTCCGCCGGTACCTCCGGTTACCATGGCGTCAGCTTGAAGGCCGGCAGCAGCGGAATCACCCGCCTTGCTACTCGACTCGCAGCCCATGAGTAAAAAAACGGCCAACGCCTGCGTAACCGCGGCGATCGACCAGGCGAGGTTAGAACGAATAAACGCTCGCGTCTCAGGCCCTCGCGTCAGACTAAGGCCGTTACCAGCGCCGTCTCGGCGCGCGTCTACTTCCATCGGATTAGCGCTTTTCCTCATAATGACTCCTTACACTATTTATTCTATAACTGTTATAAACAAGTCGCGATGCTTACTATTACGCTGACCAAATTTACCTTAAGCTGACATGTTCACTCGCATTCTTTCAGATTCGAGAAACTTAATGTCAAAAAGCGGTGTGTTTATTCAGCGGTTATTTCACGGAATCCGTAGAAAGTAGATTTTTCTAGCTTCCAATTGTCATAGAAAAGCGCGAAAAAACACCATACTCGTTTCTATTCCAAATAGGTTTTACACGCGTTCTCTTTAACTTTTCTAATAACTATCGCAACTTCAAAAAGCCATCGTCCATCTTCGAAGAAAAGCGCCAGAGCTTACATTAAAACTATGGCTTCACAGGGGAAAGATGCTACTAAAACGACATCCTTGTCTCTCGCAAACTTCTCGCACGCGGTCCCCACAAGCGTGATCTGGTTCGGATTGGGCACCGCATATCCGTTTGGATCATTATAGATTAGCGGAGTACCGTTAAGCGTTACCGTGCCCTTGTCCTCATAACCCTCGACGATTTCGCCTTGCAGAGCGATATCGCAATTCGACTGTTCGATCAGACCGATCAATATTTCCGACAATTCGTCCTTGTTCGTCGGTACAAACGCCTTCTCCGCACCGCTTCCGATTTTCGCGAGATCGTCCAGATGGGGTCCGACCTCGGGAGGAGAACCCGCTGTTGATGTGTCTATTCCGATAACAAACGTTTTTATATCCTTTTGGGATGCGGCTGTTACCTGGTCAATGGGCCCTTGATAGTCCGATGCCATCGTCATGGTATTCGGGTCGAATGTTGCGGTGCAGCCGTTCGGTTCTCCGTCGGTCACGAGAATCACAACCGGCGAAAAATAGACACTGGTATCTAAATTACCGGCAATATAGGATTCTATCTCTTTATACGCGGCTTCCAAGGCGAGCGCCGTCGGCGTAAGTCCGTCCGGTCCGGCTTTCTCGAACGTGTACTGCTCCGCGATCGCATTGTAGTTATTCTGCGCCGGCGAAACCTTGATCAACCGCGGGCACGTCGGGTTCTCAAGAGGCGGCCCGTCAGGGCACCCCGGCGCTGTCGGATCCATTAAACAAGCCATCTGTGCCGAAAACATCTCTTCCAGAGGTCCGCCGTCGTAAAGGACTATTCCGATATAAATCTCGGACTGGGTCTTAGCCACCACTCCGCTGGTTGGATCCATAATCGCTTCGTGCAACGCGTCCCATCGACTGATCACCGGTCCCGCGTCCGGGTTTGTATTGCCATACGCCTCCGCGGTGCTGCCCGATCGATCGACCACGAACATGACCAAGGGTGTCTTATGGGTTAGTTGCACTGTCTGTTCGGCGCATACCTCCGGTTCACGAACGCTTGCCTCGGGATTGCTCGCCGCGTCAGTTCCCCCTGTTGTCGTCGTCGAGCCGCCAGCGCCGCCGCTTCCGCTGTCGTTTGTATCGACATTCGATCCTCCGGAGCCCGAAGGCGCGCTTGCGTCCATACCGGTATTTGAAGGGTCGACACGCCCGGAGCGATTATCGTCTTCCGGACTACACGCGATAACCGCAGAAAAAACAATCGCGTTCAACCAAATCGCACGAGGGATTACGAGACTTGGACTAGTTACCACACAAACCTCCAATAAAACCGGCTATTTTCGATTAAATCTTAAATGCGAAGCGAACATCTGTCTATCGCAGCACATTACGGTATAAAACGATATCTTGTACTACATTTATTTACTAAATGCCCGCTATTTGCGCATTGTCTAATAAAGCCAAATAAATTGTTTGTTTAAGACATACTACAAGTAGAACCGCGCTGGTCCCGAGCACCATGAACCACCGAGCCAAAGTAATACTCTTTAAGTGCTGAAAAGGTTTTTTTGGCGGCTAGGCTCTATGTTCAGTGTCGAGATAACGAGACCTTTTCACGCGATATATCGATTACTTCTTGCGGTTGTTGGGTTAAAGCGATGGCGAAACGCAAACAAGCCGAGAGCGAGCGCCTCCTAAGCGAAGAGATAACGGGCCGTTGTTCGCTCTCGTGAAATCGAAGGCGTGCGGGTCGGCCAGCCTAAAAAAAAACGCGGAACTATTTTTGCGCGAGCCCTTGGGCACCTGGCAGAAATAAACTTGCCAACTGCGGTCTCGCCACGGGTCCGTTCGCGACTTTCGTCCTCGGAAAAATCCTCGAAATATCTCTAATATTCCTGCGGTTTTTCCTGCGGGCGCGCTCGCGATCGAACTCCGTGGACG
>JAFGIB010000190.1 GCA_016929805.1 Deltaproteobacteria bacterium
CGTCCACGGAGTTCGATCGCGAGCGCGCCCGCAGGAAAAACCGCAGGAATATTAGAGATATTTCGAGGATTTTTCCGAGGACGAAAGCCGCGAACGGACCCGTGGCGAGACCGCAGTTGGCAAGTTTATTTCTGCCAGGTGCCTAAGGGCGTGCTCGCTTTTTTTGGACCTCACTTAGGGTGCACAAAGCTCGGGTCCCCATAAAGTTCCGCGCGCCTTTATTTCATCGCTTTTTTCGCGTTTCCGCTCGACGTTTTTTCAACGTTAAGGTACAGTTGCATGATCAATTGCCTCGACACGTGCCACGGGTGCACTTGTGGCTGCAGCACTGCTCGTCGTTTGAACACGGCGCGCCTTTTGTCCCGCACTCGCAAATGTAGTCGTGTACGCATCCCAACCGCGTATCGCACCAATCCTCGGTACATAAATCGCCGTCCTCGCAATTCACGGAGGGATAGTCGCACGTACCAGTGGCGGTATTACAGACGTCGACCGTACACGGGTTCGAGTCATCGCAATTCACGGATTCCCCGGGCTGACAACCTACGGCGGGTTCGCAACTCTCTTGACCGTTGCACGCGTTGCCGTCATCGCATTGCCTTGCCTCGTAGGAACAGAAACCGTTTGCCGGATCACACGAATCCACGGTGCAAGCGTCATCGTCATCGCAGAGCGTTATCGCGTAGGAACAGAAGCCGTTCGCTCCGCAGGTATCCGTTGTACAGATGTTTTCGTCGTCGCAATCCGCGTTTGAGGAGCAAGTCGCGCTCTGCAATCGGACGAGCGGCTCCGCCGTGCGGTCGGCCGTCTCTCTATCCGGATCGTCCGAACAGAATCCCGAAGCCGTGGTATCGGCGCACGGCGTTGGGTCGCCGGCTGCAATCAGCGCATCGCGAACCTGCATCGGAGTCGCTCCGGAATTATCCGCAAGATACAAAGCCGCCGCGCCGGTCACGTGGGGCGCGGCCATGCTCGTGCCGCTCCAAAACGCAAGACCCGACGGCGTGGTCGATAAGATGCCCACGCCGGGCGCCATGAGATCGACGTCCGCCCGTGGTTGCTGAAACAAGCGAACGAGTCATCGTCTCGCTCGACGCAATTCGCAAACTCATATGTGCCCGTACCATTGCCCCCGGACGTACCGTCAAAGTCGGCGAACGCGGAAACCGCGATGACTTCATCGTAAGCCGCGGGAGCGAGGTAGCTCGCGGGCATCGCGCTATTGCCCGCCGCGGCGACCACGGTGACGCCCCTCTGTACAAGATTGCAGACAGCCTTATGTTCCGCGTCCCTTGTCGAATCGCATGGCGCGTCGTCGCACTCGATCATTTGCTCGTTATTAGAACAAGCTCCGCCGATACTCAGATTAGCGACGCGGATCTGATCCGCGCGAGCCGCTACCCAATCGAGACCCTTGATAAGTGTTTCCGTGGTTCCGTTTCCGTGGTCGTCCAGAACTTTCACCGAATATAGGGGCGCGCCGGGAGCGACGCCGACGACGTCGATATCGTTATCGATTGCCGCGGCGATTCCCGCCACGTGCGTGCCGTGTCCGTATACATCGTCACCCGTGTCTTTCACGCAGACTTTGTCTTTCTTGTCTTGGCTCGAGCAATCCGTTCTAGCGACCACGTTGAGATCCGCGTGTCCCCGCGTGATGCCCGTGTCTACGACGGCAATTGCCACGTCAACGCTTACACTCACGGGTCCACCGATGCGACTTATTCCGGACGGCACTTGCTGACCCAACGCCTGAACCGCTCGAACCGGGGTTATTGATATTACGTTCGGATTTTTTGAAATTCCCGCTAACGCTTGTTGAGGAACCGTCGCGGCAAAACCGTTTATCACATGCTTGTATATCGCGCTCGGCTTGAGCGCCTCGCGTTGCGCAACCTCTTCTGCGTCCGCGTCGGGCTTGAGCATCACGATATACCGGTCCGGTACGGGCTTGGTTTGAACGCTCGCCCACGCTCGGGTTGCGATATCCGTACGTAAATCGGATAAAGCGAAAGTAACAGCGGTAACGCTTTGCTCCTCGTATGGGTCTGTCTCTCCCGCGTTACTACAACTTATAAAATACAAAAGTAAAAGCAGAATCAAAGCCATTAGAACCTTCGTGTAAATCGACATCATTAACATCTCCTTTTGACTCCGTTATCGGACCTTATATAAACCGGTTGATCTTATATTTATTATCGCGTGCAAATAAAGTGCAACGCTCTCTATCGGGCTTTTATTCGCATAGCGGCCCCTATCATTTTGAATAAAGCGCGTAATCTCTTGCGAAAACGCTTCCCAAAAAAAAATTTGGGATATCTCTCCGCGGTCTAGATGATACTATCGAATATCAGCCACGAGGTTGCCTTCCTCGTCTCTGACCTCGATGAACGGCGGTAGCTCGTCCTTGGTATCTTTGACAAACGCGACGTCGTTGAGAGAGCCGCGTAGTGAAAATTTAAGCGTTGAGCCTACCATAGTTTGAGCCGTATGGTACTCAATAAGCGCGTTTTCGATCTCTACTTTCCATTCGGGTTCAGGTTTGATGCCTGGAACGAGAGACTCGTCGAATACCTCACCATAATTAAAACGAAATCCTATCTCTTTCATGTAGGTCCCCGCTATTCCAAAGCAATCGCCGTAAAATTGAAGCCATATCTCGTCGCGAATGTCTTTGAGAACAAGGTTTCCCTCGTCATTGAGTCCCCAGCTAAAAGGATCATTTCCGAAACCAAGAAACAGTCGAGCGCGGATTTGATACCCGACGCACAAAGCTTTATCACATAGGAAATATAACTCATCGAGTAACGGCTTTGTGCTGTTGCAGACCGTTTCGTCACCCGCGTCGTCTTGCGCGGAGTCGTCGTCGCGGGCGTCTACGGCGGCCTTCGCGTCGCTTCTTATGCCCACGTCTCGATCGCGCTCGGTCTTTTCGCTCTTCGAACACGCCGAAGAGGTAAAAATACCGAGCGCGATTGCAAGCGCTGCTATTGAAAATTTTACGTTCATTTTTAATCGCAGCCTACTTGCAGCGTTCCCGGAGGAGCGCCGAAGAGATCGCCGAAGAGGATTCTCGAAGAGTGCGCTAGATGCAACTTGCCTCCGATGTTGATGTCTCCCTCATAACTCGATATTTCCACGGATTTTTGATCAAAAATCCCACAGTTTCCAAATCCGCTATAGCTTCCGGCTCTTATCCATAAGCGACCTCCATGCGGGTTGCTTTATCGAACCGAACGATATAGGCTAGCACACTTCGCTTTTTTTTCACCTTATCGACAACAGCGTCGCGTCCGACAAGGTAACGCACACCTCTGATGGGCGTTTCGTAAAGCAAAACGTCCTTGTTGTTATCTCCTCGCTTCCAACCCATTTCGTAGTAG
Organism: Deltaproteobacteria bacterium; assembly: GCA_016929805.1. GTDB lineage: Bacteria > Myxococcota_A > Polyangia > Polyangiales > JAFGIB01 > JAFGIB01. The sequence continues at coordinate 3,384 of JAFGIB010000190.1, forward strand.
TGGTTGACCTCGGCCGCGTGCCAGAATTCGGCGATATCCAAGGCCTCCTGTTCGGTTACCGGCGCGGCCTGCGCTTGTAACGCGCGCAGTAGAGCCGCCGAAAAGACAAAAGAGTAGAATAGCCTCGAGTACAAGCTTTTCGTAGCCATATTTCTACTCCCGAGCCTATAAGCCGGCCTGCCCGCATTGGTCTACTTGTGCTTGTAGCTCTGAGATTCGCTTGTTTTGCTCGATCATATGAAGCGTCAGCTCCTCGACCTTCTGAAGCAAAAGCGCCTGCGAATCAGCCACGGGAAGCCCGTGTTCCTGTACCTCGGTCGCCGACGGCATCCCGGGTAACCGTCCGTTCTCGGCGATGTATTGCTCGACCTCCGGAAGGCTCATCAAATCGTAATCCCTATTGAATACGAAATCCGACCACCCGGTCGCTAGAATCAGCTCGTATGCCCGGATCGTTCCCTTAGGGCCTTTCGTTAAAAACGCGTCAGCCCGTTCAGCGGCCGTGGGGCGTGGTTTTGCACGATGCCTACGCGGACACCCTCGTCTATAACCTCGACGAGGGAGACCCCGACTTTCTCGACGACCACGTATTATCGTTACCCTATCGTATCGCGAATCGACGACCGAGGGTTTTGGTCATCGGTGTGGGCGGGGGGAGCGACGTGCTAACGGCCATGCGATACAACGCGAACCATGTTACGGGCGTCGAGCTCGATCCGGTTACGTTCGATTTGATTCGCGACCACTTGTCAGAGATAAACCGGGGGGGGGGGTTCAAGCGTCGCGAAATCGAGCTAGTGGCGGCAGAGGGGCGTCATTACGTAAAAAAATCGCGGGATCGTTTCGACGTTATACAGATCACCGGAGTCGATACGCTAGCCGCGACCAACAGCGGCGCTTACGTTTTCGCGGAAAATTATCTACACACGGTCGAGGCGTTTCACGAATACCTCGATCATCTCGAACCGAAAGGGATCCTTTTCTCGGCTAATCTTTTAACATTAGAATAGCTAAAACGGATTAGTCACTTTTAAAGCGCTGAATCGGATAAAGTCGGCGTCACCGGTGAGAAACTCGGCGATGCCATGCTCAATACACAGGGCGGCGATATGGGCGTCATGTATGATGTTTCCAGTAGGGCGCGATTCTTTTAAAATGCGCGACATTATCGACGGATGCCGTTCGGTCTCCGACAAAAGTAGCAGTGAAGGAGACTCAAAAATCGATTCAATGTCATCGAGCGCTGATTCTAAAGCCATCGGTGGATGAAAAACCCTGGGATGAGTAACGACCCGGAGAAACTCGTATACGCAAGGCCAGGGAATCGCCCAAGGCTCCTCTCCTTCCGCGAGAGACTTGAGCAGACCGCGCGCTCTCTTATGACATTTGCTAGAGGTCATTTCCGCGTATACGAGAATATTCGTATCAATCGCTTTCATTTATTGCTCGTTTTGCCGTCAACCTCTTCCATCGCCTGCCATAAACTATTGCGATCCAGCAGATCGATTCCCGCGCGTACCGATCCTTTCCAACCCCGAAGCTTCAAACGATAAGGTTTACGCGTCTGCGCCCGCGCGAGTCCCCGGCGCAGGATGTCGTTCGCCAGGGCCTGGAGAGTCGTGCCCTGAGCAGCGGCTCGTTGTTTTAGCTCGCGAAGTAGTTCGTCATCTATGGCCAAAGTCGTACGCATACATCAAAATGTACTATCTAAGCACTTTGATGTCAACCCGTCCCATGTAGAGCTTAACGTCGCAAAAAAACCGTCGGCTTAAAGCGCTTCGCTCGCGGAAAACAGCGCGAAACAAGGGCGTGCTCACTTTTTTTGAACTTCACTTGGGGTGCACAAAGCTCGGGTCCAAAAAAAACTCCGCGCGCCCTTATTTCATCGCTTTTTTCGCGTTTCCGCTCGACGTTTTTTTCAACGTTAAGGTGGAAAATCAACGGGAACCGCGCCGTCTTCTTCCCAATACAAAGAGATCAAAGGCAAAATGGGATTTGTCGATTAGCCCTTTAATATCTCTTTTAGCTCTTCTATCAATCGGTCGTTTTGCTCGACGGTTCCTATAGATATGCGTAAGTGGTCGCGCAATCGGGGATGGTCGAAATAACGGACGAAAATCCGCCGGTTCTCCAGCTCTTGATACACCCTCCGCGCCGAGACGGCGCCCGGCTTGATTTGAGCGAGCAAAAAATTGGACTCGCTCTCGGGCACGAGCATGCCGAGATCAATTAAAGCCGCGCGCAATCGCCCTCGCTCCTCGCGCACCTTTTTCCAGGTCTCGCGGGCGCTGTCGCGATTCTTTAGGGCGGTTAAGGCCAGCTTTTGCGCGACCGCGTCGACGTTATAACTGTCGCGCGTTTTCGTCAGCATCGGCTCGATCAGGCCTTGCGCTCCAAGCCCGTAGCCGAACCTCAGGCCGGCCAAGCTGTACCCCTTGCTCAGGCTTCTTAGCACCAAGAGATTATCGCAACGATCGATCAGCTTCAACGCGTTATACCCGCGACTCGGATCGACAAAATCAGCGTAGGCCTCGTCGAGCAGGAGCACCCCTTCAAGTCGAGTCGCGAGCTCGGCGAGCGCGACATCGGAAGTCAATACGCCCGAGGGCGCGTGGGGATTGACGATTATGGTCAACTGAGCCTTTTCTCGGTTCATCATCGCCGCGAAATCGCGCGGCAGCAGCCAGTCAGACGCCGCCTCCACGCCGACCACTCGGCCGCCGTGTAGCTCTCCCAATACGCGATAGAGCAAATAACTCGGCTCTATGATGCCGATGGTTCGTCCCGGGTCGACGAAAGTCGTAATCGCCAAGCGCAGCAACTCGTCTCCGCCGTTGACCGCCATGACGTTTTCAGGCCGAAGCCCGTGAATGCCGGCGGCGACCTCGCGAAAGGCGTCCGCGAAAGGCGGCGGGTATCGGCGCAACGATTCGGGATCGATGTCGTGTAAGGCCTCGATTACCGCTCGGCACGGTGGAAAGGGATTTTCGTTGGTGTTCAGTTTGACGACACCGGCGTCGGTCGGTTGTTTACCCTGCTTATAGCCCGGCGTGCGCGCTATCTCTTTTCTCTCGTATCCCATTGTGCCTCTTGGCTCGCGACGTTGATGATACGCCAACCTAGCACGGATAGAGTCGCCGAGCCCGAAGGGCTTCAAGAAGTAACCGGTTCGGGAAAGATGCTGTCGAGGCGCAATCCGCTTATGAGTCCTCGCAGCTCCTCTTCCGCGACCGAGCGTTTGTGTCGGGGCAGCGGCGTTGGTTCTTTAGTCATCCGTTCGACAAAACGGTTGAGCCGTGCGCGCGCCTCGTGAATCCGCCACGCGATAGTCCCCTCGGTCGAGCCGAGAACTACCGCCGCTTCTTTGTAGCTCAAACCTTGAAGAGCGATCAAAACAACGGTGGTCCGTAGAATCGGCGTCAGTTGATCGAGCGCTCTGACGAGAAGCGAATAGGATTCGCGCAGCTCGAGCGCTAGTTGCGGATCTCCGTGAGCATCCACGGCTACCGCCATTCTGACGCGGTCGTCGTCCCCGTCGACTGTCTTCTGAATTCGTTTCTGGTCTCTCCGGCAATTGAGCGCGCGGTTGATCGTAATGCGGTAAAGCCAGGTAAAAAACGCGCTGCGCTCTTCGAAATCCCTTATTTTGATATAAGCGCGGACGAAAACATCCTGCGTGATGTCGTCGGCGTCGCTACTGCTTCCAGTCATGTGTAACGCTAAAGCGAAAACGCGCGACCGATAACGCATCACTAGTTGACTGAAAGCGTTCACATCCCCTGAACGCGCGGCTTGAACGAGCAGGTTAGCCTCTTGTCCTCGTTCTTTCGCCGTGGTCGCGAAAGTACCATTCATTCTCTGTCTTATCTTTGTACCATTAAAGAACAACGAATCATTCAAGACTCCCTTTAGGGTCAGACGTCCACGAATTGGAATAGGTCTCTAAAAATTGAAAAAATTGAAAAAACCAACGATACTGAATATGCGAGTAGTATTTCGTTGGAATATCCAAGGAACTTCAAACCTCCCGTTAAAATGTATCTCATAGCTTTTTCCCTTCATTCAGGCGTTTTCTACCTACTACCCCTCCAGTCTCTAGGGAAGAATCGGTTAACTCCGGAATTCGTAGTCAACTCGCTTGACTAATCCAGGCGGTCTAAGATGCCTATCCTATTTGTCTGCTTGATCGTTCGTCAACGATCTGATACGTATTTCGCTAAAATACCGCGATACCGATAGAAAGTTGTTTGTTTTCGGTAAGATAGACAGCATTTACGCGGGTGCTGCAAAGTTCGAGTTCATAAAATCGTATTATGGCCCTGCTGGACTGGTTCTACGGATTGTTTTCAAGCGACCTCGCTATCGATCTCGGTACTGCGACTACACTGGTGTACGTTAAAGGCAAGGGAATCGTTTCATGCGAGCCCTCCGTAGTAGCCGTTCAAAGGGACGGTCGTGGGGGGAAAAAAGTGCTCGCGGTCGGCACCGAGGGCAAAGAGATGCTCGGGCGTACGCCGGCGAATATCGAGGCTGTACGTCCTTTACGCGACGGGGTAATCGCGGACTTTGAAATTACCGAGGCGTTGCTGCGCTATTTCATCACGCGAGCGACAAATCGGAAGTGGGGTCGACCGCGCATTATCATCTGTGTTCCCTTTGGCATAACGGAAGTAGAAAAACGAGCGGTACGAGAAAGCGCCGAGGCGGCCAGCGCTCGAGAGGTTTTTCTTATCGAAGAACCGATGGCGGCCGCAATAGGAGCGGGGCTTCCGATAACGGAACCGAGCGGCAACATGATCGTGGATATCGGCGGCGGCACAACCGAGGTCGCGGTGATTTCGCTGGCCGGAATCGTCTACTCTCAATCGGTGAGAACCGGTGGAGACGAAATGGACGAGGCGATCATCGCCAACATGAAACGCAAGTACAACCTCTTGATCGGAGAGCAAACCGCTGAACGGGTTAAATGCACCATCGGTACCGCCTACGCCGGCGGACCCACGCAGACGATGGAGGTTAAGGGCAGAGACTTGGTGTCGGGCGTACCCAAAACCGTAATCGTCAACAGCGACGAGATTCGCGAAGCGCTGGCTGAGCCGATTAACACTATCGTCGAGGCCGTGTTGTTGGCGCTGGAACGAACCCCGCCGGAACTATCCGCTGATATCGTGGATAAAGGTATCGTGCTCACCGGTGGCGGCGCGTTGCTCACCAATCTCGACGTGTTATTGCGCGAAGAGACGGGTCTGCCGGTGATGGTAGCGGACGATCCGATTTCGGCGGTTGTCTTGGGCTCGGGGAAGGCGCTCGATCATATCGACCTTCTGCGAGAAGTCACGATTACTTAGGACTCCGTGAGTTTCTATCGGCGAATTAGAGATGCTGCTGTATGCGTTGCGCTGCTGGCGATACCCTTTTTTTTCTTAAACACCAGCCTGAAAAATCCGGCAAAAACCAATGTCGTCGACCGCGTCCTATTGCAGATCAGCGCTCCGATTCAATATGTCGCCACCCAAATGGCGCTGGGCGTATCGGAAATCTGGCAGGAATATATCTATCTCGTCGATGTACGAGACGAAAATCAAAGGCTCCGGGCCGAAATCAAGCAGCTACAGGAAGCGCGATACAAGCTGAGCAGCGCCGCCGCGGAAAACCGCAGGTTGCGAAAGCTATTGCAGCTACGCGATAAGCTGGAAGGCGTGCTGTTGAGCGCGCAGGTCGTCGGGAAAGAAGTTTCCCCCTTCTTTCGCGTGATGCGCATTCGTCTCGACCGAGGCGACCGGGACCGAGTGAAACCCGGCATGCCGGTGCTCTCCGCCGACGGACTGGTCGGTCAGATCCAACGCGCTTGGGGTCGTTACAGCGACGTATTGCTGACCGCGGACAAGACCAGCGCGATCGACGTCGTGGTTCAGCGAAACGGCGCGCGAGGCATCCTAAAAGGAACCGGAAGCAGCCATAGTTACGCCTGTCGCCTTGAATATCTATCGCGCGAAGACGAAGTAAAAATCGATGACTTAATCGTGACTTCGGGTCTAGGACAGCGCTTTCCGGCGGCGATTGTGGTCGGAACGATCAGCAAATTAGTCAAACGTGACTATGGCCTTTATCAAGAAGCCGAGGTCAATCCGATCGTTCACTTTTCGCAGTTGGAAGAGGTGTTGGTTATGATCGCCGGCTCGCGAGGGCAAGGTATACTGGAGCCGGGTCGATGATATCCATCGCGTTTATCAGCCTCGGATTCGCACTGCTCGTGCTTCAAACCGCGACCGCGACTCTAATCGAGACTCACACTTTTTCACCCAATCTTTTACTGCCGATAACGATATACGTCGGCGTAAACCAAGAGATAGCGATCGCTCGCGGAGCGTTGATCGCATTTGTTCTCGGTTATTTTTTGGACGCGTTCTGCGGTAGCCCCATGGGGCTTCAAACCTTTATTTCAGTCGCGACCTTCATGGTCGCGCGAAGCGCCGGCATTCGCCTATTTTTACAAGGCGTCCTGTTTCAAGTGATTCTTACTTTTGCTATCAGCCTAATAGCGGGAGGCACGCTGCTGGCGTTACAGGCGATCTTTCGGACCGTGACTCCCTTCCCTTCAGCGGACTATCCCTACTCTACTCGCGTCCTGTTCCAGTCTTCCGTCGTCACGGCCCTGCTGACGCCGTTCATTTTCATCGCCTTACGCAAATTGACGGATTGGCTGACGCAACGCACGGACGAAGGGTCGGCCGCTCCATGACGATGCTGTCCGGTCGCCGCGAGGTCGGGGAGTTTAAAAAACACTACAAATGGATGGCCCTGGTGGTGTTCGTCACCTTCGGCGTTCTATTCGTCCGGCTGATCTATCTACAGCTTATCACCTACAGCAACTGGTCGGCTGAATCCCACAAAAACATTACCAAGCGAATCCGCCTGCCCGCGACTCGAGGAATTATCCGCGACGTGAACGGCGTTGAGGTCGCTACCAATCGCGCCGCGTATGATGTCTTTATCACACCCCAGTTTCTTTCGAACGACGATTTATCGCGGATTGCTAAATTGATGGGTCTAAGCCGCCAGGAAGCGGCCTCGCTGAAAAAACGGATCGACCAGATTCCGGCGCATCGGCGTTCGCACATGATACGATTCTTTGAGGATATCACGCGCGATCAACTCGCCTCACTCGAGACGCACCAGCGCGATTTTTGGGGATTGGACGTCGTCGTCGTTCCGGTGCGCAGGTATCCATTTAAGTCGCTCGGCGCTCATGCGATCGGCTTTTTGAACGAGGTAAACGCGGAGGAGCTACAATCGCTAGCCAAGCGGGGTTACGCGGCGGGCCAGCGCGTCGGACGCAGCGGTTTAGAACGTGCCTGGGAGAGCTATCTGCGCGGCCGAGACGGCGAGTTGGCCGTTGTGGTGGACGTACGTGGAAAAGAAATCGCCTTGAGCGCCGCCGCGCGCAACAAGAGACAACAGACGCGAGAACCGATCCCCGGACGCGACCTGCGTCTTACTTTAAATATGGAAATGATGAGAACGGTGGAACGTGCGTTTCGCGGTCATCCGTCCGGGGCCGCCGTATTGGTTGATGTACGCACCGGACGCGTTCGGGCGATGTTCTCCAAGCCGAGCTACGACCTCAACGAGATGTCCGGCAAGTTGTCGCCCGAGCGCTCAAAAGAGATCGAGGAAAATCCGTTTCGGCCTTTGATCGACAAAACCACCTACGAAAGCTATTTCCCGGGCTCAACCTTTAAACCCTTTAGCGCCTTAGCGGCCTTACAAGACCATATTCTCGATACCTCGACCCATTTCGACTGTCCCGGCTACTACGAGCTCGGCGGCCGTCGGTTTCGCTGTAGTGATGCGCATGGCGAGGTCGACATGCGTAAGGCGATTATTCAATCCTGCAATGTCTACTTCTATCACTTGGCCGAACAAACCGGGCTCGATCGACTGGCGCGAATCGCTCAAGATTTCGGTTTAGGGGCGCGCACGGGCATCGGCATCAATACCGAAGCCACGGGTTTCATCCCGACAAAGCAATGGTACCTGAAACAATACGGTAATAAATTTCGCGTGGGCTTCACCCTCAATGAGGCGCTCGGTCAGGGTAACACGCGGGTCACTCTAATTCAGTTAGCCATGGCCTATAGCGCCATCGCAAACGGAGGCACGCTCTACGTCCCGCAGCTCGTGCAATCAGTGGAGGCTCCCGGAGGTGTTATCATCGAGGAGTTTCAGCCGCGCGTGCGACGTCGGGTGAGTATCGACCGCGAGCATCTGAGTTACATGATCGACTCGCTCTTCGGCGTCGTCAACGACAAAAAAGGCACGGCCTTTGACGTCCGTATCGAAAACGGCGTACCCATCGCGGGAAAAACCGGAACCGCTCAAGTCTCTTATCGCCGACCGAGCCCGGGAGAAAACCCTCGCCGCGCCGGGTATTACCGACGCAGCCACGCGTGGTTTGTCGGATTTGCACCCGCGCCCAATCCGGAGTACGCGGCCGCCGTTCTGGTTGAGCACGGAGGCCCCGGGGGCAAGTACGCCGCGCCGGTTGCGATCCAAATCCTACAAGAGGTCCTTTCGGGAGAGCTCAGAAAGTAGCGATTATAATGCCGCTTGGACGACGCCTAAGAGATCAATTCGACTGGCCATTATTCGTAACGATCGCGGCGATTGCCGTGATTGGAATCGTGAATCTCTACAGCGCGAGCAGCATTGCCGGGCCGCTTTTCGTCGACAGTTACATCCAGCAAATCTATTGGCTGACGCTCGGCTCCGCGGTGGCGGTTCTGGTGGTAGCGATCGACTATCGCCAGTTCGAGCGCCATGCCTGGATCGCCTACGGTATCGGCATCGTTCTATTGGTCCTGGTCTTCCTTCTGGGAAGAGAAGTGCGCGGATCGCAACGCTGGATTCCCATCGGCGCCTTCTCGCTACAGCCGAGCGAGTTGATGAAAATCTTTCTCATCATCGCTCTCGCGAAACACCTTCACGACGATCCGCGAACCGAAGGGCGAACCGTGAAGGACCTGTTGATTCCGGGCGCGATTCTGGCCGCCCCGCTGGTGCTGATTCTGAATCAACCCGATCTCGGCACCGCCTTGGTTATGGTTATGATCTTCGCGGGAATCATGTTCCTCACCCGTCTAAAAATCAGGTCGCTCGTCATATTGGTGCTCTTCTTTGTCTCGAGCGCGCCTCTCACCTGGGAATACCTGCTCAAAGACTACCAGCGAGATCGGGTGCTTTCTTTTCTCAATCCCGAGCGAGATCTGCTCGGAACGGGATGGCACGCACATCAGGCACAAGTCGCTATCGGCAGCGGAGGTTTTTGGGGGAAAGGGTATTTGCAGGGCACTCAGAACCAACACCGTTTTCTACCTGACCCGCGTACGGACTTCCCGTTCGCGGTCTGGGCGGAAGAACAGGGGTTTATCGGATCCGTGGTCTTACTCTTTCTCTTTCTATTTGTGATATTATGGGGACTCAAGATCGCGTCCGACGCAAAGGACCGTTTCGGAGCGGTGGTGGCGGTGGGCGTCTCCTCTTTAGTCTTCGCGCACACGGTATTGAATCTCGGAATGGTATGCGGATTGTTGCCGGTCGTGGGCATCACCTTGCCGCTGGTGTCGTACGGCGGATCGAGCGTTCTAACGACCTTGATCGGGATCGGCTTGTTGATGAACGTCTCGATGCGGCGATACCACTTTTAATCTACCTATGCGCAACGCCGGTTTTCCGGCCGGCGGCGGGGTTCGATCCCTCGAGTTCGTTTCCCGCTCTCAATAGGCTTTCGCCCAAACCACGCGCCGCGCGCTGGGATTCCCGGAAAAAGGACAGATCCCGCGCGTTTGATACTCAACTCCTATTGGAATACATCGGACGGTCACGCCTAGCTGCTCTCGAATACGCTCTTCGATGATCGCGTCACCGGACCAGTGGGTCAGCGCGAACCCCCCGTGGATCGGAGTCGGCTCCCCTTCCGCGGTCGGTGGCGGGGTAAAATAGCGAACGAAGGCCTCCTCGCTATCGATTTCCCGGGTATAGCTCACGCGCAATTGCCTAGCGTTTTCAAGAAGCCGTAGCTGAATCTCATCGAGCGTCTGCACAATCGTGGCGAGCAATTCAGCTCGCGGCACGCCGCGCTTGTCCTTGGGGCTCCAGTCGCGTCGGCCCATGAATACCGCATCCTTTTCGATGTCGCGTTCGCCTACTTCCAACCGTATCGGTATGCCCTTTTTGATCCAAGACCACAACTTTTCGCCTCCGCGGATGTCGCGGTCGTCGATTTCGACCTCGACGCGACCTTGATGATAGCCAATCGCGTTGAGCTGCTCGGACAGCTCTCGACAATAGCGCATTACCCCCTCGGGATCCTTTCCGGTAAATGTGATAGGCAAAATAACGACATGAGCCGGGGCGATTCGCGGCGGCAGCACCAGACCGTCGTCGTCGCTGTGCGTCATGATCAGCCCGCCGATCAGGCGCGTCGAGACGCCCCAGGAGGTGGTCCAGGCGTATGCCTGCTCGCCC
>JAFGIB010000191.1 GCA_016929805.1 Deltaproteobacteria bacterium
AACGTCTCGTTAATACCGGAAGAGTAGAATTGTACGGCTGAGATGTAAATAGTAACTCGACGGGAGGTGGGGGACCGATTACGTCAGGCCCCTCCATTCGAGGGGCCCCTTACTCGACCCCGGGGAGGGCAACTTCCCCGCGCGACCCGACAGACCAAGGATTCTTATTTGGTTTTAGAAACACATTGCGCGGAACCATCGACCTCGTAGCAAGTAGCATTCTGCGCTTCGCAGCTTCTAAAAGTTTGCGCGTAACCCGACTTGCAGACAGCAAGCGCATTATCTTTACAAAATATAACGCTCCCGGTTTCCAGTAAATCGTCGGTACAACGCTCATCCGACTCGCTCGAGATAGCGCATAGTGTACCGCTTACGTCACTTTCGAATTCAGAACGAAAGAAAAGACATGCATTCTTGCACTCTTCGGCGCTGATCGCGTAGCCCATTGCGCATTCAAGTCGGGTCTTGTCCTCACATTTCTTGTGAATTTCCATGATACCGTCTTGGCAGCGAGTATCCGGCGATTCAGATAGAGCGCACAATGATCCCGCATCGCCCACGGTGACGCACGTACTCTGGGCTTCAGCACAATCGCGCCGCTCAATTACAAAACCATGTGAACACAACGTAAGCACATCCCGGTTACAGTATTCTCGTTTCAATTCGCATCGGGGATCGGGGTACTCGGACAACGCGCAAAAAGGCGGCGCGGTATACGGATCAACACAAAAATTCTCGCTCGGACATGATTCGGTCCGTTCCCAATACGAAGCGCCAAAAAAGGGCACTTGTCCCCCACTCTGGCAGTACATAATTGCGTTTCCCGAGCAACGTTCAGAGCCCGGTTTGCACTCGTCACAAGAACATCCTTGCCCAGAAAAAAGACAAACGATCACGATGATAACATTACCTTGTACTTGTATCCAAAATCGTCGTGCGCTCTCTTCTAGCTTTACCTTCATTATAAACGAGTATAGCAACGAAGAATAATATAAAAGGCCTATACTGACGATTAATGGATCAAACAGCGCGTGCGGTCAATTACTCTTTAACGGCGTCCTTTCGGCAGAGGGGCAAAGGGCAATAAAGTCGCCGGAAATGGGTATCGGAGGAGCGAACAGGTGCGAAACCGCGCCCCGATAATCGAACTCAGCAGGGAAGATTCCACGGTCGGCCGGGCGAAGCTGCCCAGAGCGGCCGGTACCCGCCTCGAGAAGCCTAATCGTACTGTTATCGCAGCCAATTTGGTTCATTTGGACTTGGTCACGATCCGTAAGGCAAAGGGATGTCTATTTCTGACCGAGCGAAAGCGCTGAATTTTTGGGCGATGAAACGCCGGCAGATTTGTTGGGCGCACCTTTTACGTAAGTTCGTGTCGTTTTCCGAGCGAGACGGACCGGCGAGCCAGTATGGCAAGCAGATGTTGCAGTACACCGGTATCATGTTCGAGATGTACTACGCCTGTAAAGACGCAAAGATTACCCGCGCGGAGTTTCGCCGGCGGATGCAACCGTTCGAGGCGCTATGGGCGTTCGTAGACAAAACGGGTATCGAGCCGACCAATAACCATGCCGAACAAAAGTTGCGCGCCTTCGTGCTGTGGCGCAGACGCTCGTTTGGTGCGCAAAGCGAGAGTGGCAATCGATTCGCCGAGCGGATTATGACCGTAGTGCATACGGCGCGCAAACAGGGCCGTCACGTGCTGTCTTACCTGACTGCGGTATGTGAGGCCTTTCGTACGGGGCAACCGACGCCGCCACTTTTTGCCAGCAGTTAGCTCTATCTGGCTTCACGGGTGCGCTTAGCGGGCGCTCCCACTGGAAAATAGCGTGTGCGTTGCCTTTCGCCCGCCTTTTTGACCCGTCCTTGGGCGAGCAGCCGACGCATGCACAATAACAACTCGCGCGGCTTGTAGCCCAGCGTCTGGTCGAGCACTTTCATCGATTCGCCCGGCTGCTCGCAGACCGCTCGATACAACGGGTCGGTCATCGACGTGAGCGCTTCTGTACTTCGCCGCGCCAAAAACTGATGCGGCGTCCTGACCTGACACTTCGCTGCTGTCGCGCGCTGTACCGCTTCGATCGCCGTCTCGTATATTAGCCGTTGTAGATTGCCGACGAATTCGTCGACCTGTGCCTCGATTTGCATTTGGATGGTTTTCATCCTCTCAAGTTGCCGTGCTCGCAGCTATCGTGCAACCACCCCCCTGAACGGTTACCCATAACCGGGCCGCTGTGCCTTTGATGAAAGGTCAGACGAAGCGGCATACTCATGTTTTCAGTCTTGGCAATCGCGTCGTTTTCATAGATGATTTTCAGTTGCTCAAGCACGTGCCGCACCGGCTCGCGAAAGTTATTCGCCACCTCAACATATCGGCGGCGAGCGTGTGCGTTGCATCCGGCCAACAGGGTCTGAAAATCCTTTGGGCTGTTGCGTGATAGCATATCGCACATCTGTATGGGGGCCGTTAGTTCTTTGGCCCGCCTCTGCAAAACGTCGGCGAGATTTTCTCCCGCGTGCTTTTTACCCGTGATAAATAACGCGATGCGATACCTCTCGCCGTCGGCGACGATTCCGGTGGTAAACACCCCGTGCGCCCCTGCTGTTCGTCATTATCATCCGAGCATTGATCCCTCATCGCTTGCAGTTCCGGGATCCTCATGGTGGTGTCATCGTTGTATAAAACCTCGCTATTGACCGCCACGATGACCATATGTTTGTACGCGGGCCGCAGCTTTTCCGACCCCTCAGAGACAAGCTCCCACTGAGTGCCCGCTGGCAGCGGAATACCCAGGCTACACTGCGGCCGTTGTAGTCGGTTGAACGGCAGCCCGGTGGCGTATTTCAATAGCCCGATCATCGCCGTCGCAGTTTCATCATATTTCTGCTCGCCCACGCCCCGAGGGCAGGCGGCTGTAAACACCTGTCCGCACAGGTTGCACCGCAACCGTTGTAGCTCATATACTTTGGCGACCAACGGCGCCATGCCTGTGACTCAAACCAGTTTCGCTGGCTCGCTCTGCTGATATAACTTGCCTCGCTCGCACGCGGGGCAGCTGTCGCCGCTTTTCAGTGTCTGGTGCGGAATCTTGACCTTTTCTGCTCCGCGATATTCCTCCGCCGGCCGACGCCCGTGTCCCTTGCGCTTCGGCTTTTCAGCCTCGCGTGCTTCCGTTTCCCCTCCGCGGCGCTTTTATCGCCATCCGCCGTATCGCTCTGCCCTTGACCCTCGTCTTTGAATATATCCCGTGTCTTCTCGCTGCTCGAACCGAATATCTACCTCCACAAATCCAAACTCCGGCTCTCTGTCCCCCTCGCGGTTTGCTCCCTCTCTTTGAAGCCGTTTGTTGAGATTTGCTCCGCTGAGATTACATGCCTTCGTTACTCGATAAGTCCCATGCCGCTCGGTCAGCCGAACCACCCGCTGCCATAGCCGCTCCGGCATCGCTCCCCTTTTACCTCGCGTCGCTCTCCACTGCTTCACTTGCTCGGTATCCGTTCGACGGAGAGCGTTACTGACAGGATCGGCGAGGCTATGGTTGAATCGTGCGCATGGACCGTCGGATCGATCGAGAACAGTGGCGCGAGAGAGTGAGACGCTGGAAGGATGGGGGGCTGACAGCGCGGCAATTCGCAAGAGAAATGGGTCTAAACT
>JAFGIB010000192.1 GCA_016929805.1 Deltaproteobacteria bacterium
CCGAGTTGCCATCGTGCCAAAGGCAAGCAACGCCAAAAACTCAGCGACTTTTTGAACGGGCTATGATTATGCAGAGCTTAATTGCTAGTTCTTCCGAATATGTCCGCTAAGCTGCAGACCAACTCCGCATAATCCGCCACTCCGCATAGTTCCGAATCAGAGCAATACGGCGATTCAGCCGCTCCGGTTCTCCGTTATCCAACGGGATTCGACCGTCTTCCAGAAATCGCGTCAACTGTACCCGCCGGTTGCGCGCGTAGCCGATGGCCTTGCCCAACGGTGTTTTTTCCGGCACAACCGGGGCCCACTGGTCCAAAAGCCCGAAGATCTCTTCAACTACACGAGCGCTATACTCCAGCCTGCGTTTGAGCCGTTGTTCCGGACTAACAGCATCTTCGTTGGCCTCGCGTTCCACCGCGTATATCTTTTGTATCAACAACAATATCGTTGTGCCCCGCGAATCTCCCGCTTGATGCGCTTTCTCGAAACCTCTGCGTGTATGCATCCAGCATCCCACCGCGATTCTGGGCGAGTCACCTTCGAACAACGCGTCGTATCCCGCGTAGCCGTCTACCTGAATGTACCCCTCGCGTTGTTTCAAAATCTCTTGAGGTCCCTCGGCCGACCAATCGGGCGTATACTCGGCAAACACATTGCCTCCCTCGCCCACGTACAGCCAAATATGACCTCTCTTTCTGCCTCTAGGGTCGTCGCTGTCCAACACCAAAAACCCCGTGTCGTCGGTTTGCACCAAGAAGTCTTTGAGCTTGCGCTCTTTTAGCATCGGCACCAGCAATTTCAACAGGTCCACTCCTTGACCGATCCAGTAACCAAGGGTCGAGGTGGGGATACGTACCCCGTATCGATGCTCCAGGATGTGCTGGCGCCGATACGCGGGAGGTTCATCATTGAACCGGCCCACGATCAGATGAGCCAAAAGCCCGGGGCCTACCGTGGCCCGCTCTATAGGCATCTCGCTGGCAGGCGCGCGTACCACCGAGTCGCGACACTTGTTGCACGCTAACTTCGGCCGTTTCTCCTGCCGAACGAATACACGCGCCGGCTCGAAGTCGAGTCTCTCACTCATCTCGTGGCCGATAATTCTCTTTTTCTCTCCGCAGCCGCAGGTGCACTTTTCTTCTTCGGGCATCGCGACTCGTTCGCGGCGCTCGAGATTATCCGGCAACGCTTATCGTCCCCGCGGTCCTTGTTTGCGTTTTTGTTTTCTATTGTTTTTTTCTTTCTCAGCTGCTCTGTCCGCTTGCGCTTCATCGTTTTCGGGTTCCTTGAGCAGCTCGGAAACGAAAAGCTCCAACTGGTTCGGATTCAACCGCTCGGTCTTGCGGCCGTACAGCTTTCTCAGAGCGTCGTGCAACCTGACCGTTGTAACGGAGTGTGCATCTTTGAGGCGCACCAAAAAGTTCGAGCAACATCTCCAAGGCCTGTTCCGCTCTGCCTTGTTGAACAAGTTGTTTGAGATAGGCACGTACCGCTTGGATATCCTCAAGCTGCTTGGGGGCCATTTCCTCGGGTCCCACACCGGTCTGCTCGTGCTCGCTTTGCATCGTCGCTATGATGCCTATCTTATACTATTTATTATTGCCGAATGCAAGAAAAAAACATATGAAATATAAAATAATTAGTGCAAGGTCGGCTTGTCGTGGTTTCGTCCGATTTCGATCGCAATGAGAATCTCGTGAAGCTGTTCAGCCGTAACCACCACCGATGCCGTTTCATTGTCTATCTTCATCCTTCGAAAATGACCGCGCTGAACCTTTTTCGATAAGACCCAATAACCATCGCGTTCCCAGAATAGAATCCGGATAATATCTCTTCGACGATTGAAGAAAACAAACACATGCCCTGACGTCGGCTCTTGTCCTAGCTTGCTCATGACCAGCGCGCTCAAACCATCGGCGTACTTGCGCATGTCCACCGCCAACAGCGCCACGTAGATTCAAACGCCTTCGGCTTTGGCGCCGGTGAAGGTCTGATCCGTTTTCGGCGGTGAATGAGATCCAGTTGCCGCGCTGCAACGCTGGTAGAGGATCTTTTATCTATAGAACCAGAAAACGTAATTTTTTCCCAGTACGATCCAGAAGGGAAATTTCGGTGGATCTCACAAACCGCCGAAAACGGATCAACTTTAAACCGGCGACGAAGCCCCCCCCTTCGGGAATCTTCAACATGACGTCATCCTCACCGCTTCTTCCGCCCGATTTACACCGCTTCGCTCGCGCCTTCCGCAACGCGGATCACGCAATCAATTAGCTCGATCTGAACCACCCAATCGCTTTGTTCTCTCGAATCCCCTCGCCTTATTTTCGTATCTTCGATAACCCTCAACGGCAGAAACGTCTGCTGTCCTTCTCCAGTGCTTTTTACTTGTCGCCGTTTCTGATTCCACTGCAACACTCTAAAGTATTTTAGTCCAGCATCCCGACAAAAAGCCGCGATCGAAACACCGCTTTCATCGAGAGCTTCGAGTACGATCTTCGCGTCGTCCCAACTCCATCGCGGTTTGTTCGCCATCGCGCGCAATACCTCGTCGTTTCGCTCGTCTCGTTCCATCGTTCCTCCTTCCAATTGAACGAAACGACTCTGGTCCCCCGCGCCCCGCCGCGCAACGATGGGTCAGATTAACTGTTTACCGAGCGCTAACGCCAGAACAGCTTGAATCCCTGACGGTGCCAGCCAATAACCGTGTCTGGCTTTGCGATGACAAGACTCGATTTCCAACCGTCCCATATATGGGACAGGAACACCCAGAAGATTCTGTCGCGAGGTTTCAATCTCGGTGGCCGTTTTTCTTTCCGTAGATAAACTCCGAGCTGTTGCCGGAGTGCAAGATTCTCTAGGACCAGGGCTTGTTTTCCTCTCAAAACTGCCCTGAGTACGGTTGCGATTATGCTGAGGAATGTAACCATTCGGGAATCTTAGCACATCCCGGAAAGCTCAATGATTTCAAGCAAGATGGAGTTTTCGCGGAGCGCAGGTATCCAGCGTCGCTTGCTCCTAAATCACCGAGCATGGTTCTCGATCAGGTTAATAGCTAAATATTTCAATAGGTTGAAAGCCGGAAGCACTTCTTAGATCCTGTGA
>JAFGIB010000193.1 GCA_016929805.1 Deltaproteobacteria bacterium
ACGAGCCGGCGCGAGGACGAAAGCCGGTTTTACGGGATGAATTGGCCGCCGTCGTGGTCAAACAGCAGTACCCCCCTGAACGGTTACCGCCGCCCAGACCAAAGGTCATTTCGCGCGCATGAATTATGCGGCTCATGGGGCCGGCGAGACGGGTACATCTGTAACCGAGGAGCCGGCCTCTAATGCGCGTTATAGACTGTACGAATCACTTTAGTTAGTTAGGCCTCGGATCAAAATAAATGCTGCATTTAGCATCCCATCTTCAGGCCATCTTTTTCTCGATTCGATTATACGTTCTCAAAAAGTCGTGGCGAGCAGATGTAGATTACTGAGAGGAGCTCAACGTGCCCGTGCCCATGCCCTTGACCGTTTTTTGTTACCGGGAGAACTTTCCTTACGTGGTGTAATCGTGCTGAATTCTATGCGTTTCTCATTCTTGAGTTACTCGGGCAGAGGTCCGGGCAAGTTATTATATCAATACTACCCAAGAGCGAGCCTATACGCGCGTTTCCAGGTTGTTTCGCCGCCACTTATCAAAAAACCGCTGAAGACCCCGGGCGTAAGTCCGGGGATGAAAGCAACTACAATAAAATTCTTCCTTATAGAGTGCCACGGGCGTGAGCCCGTGGGTATCTACTGCAAATCGCCGTATTGGTATATTGGTTAGGGGAGATGGTTCGAGCGCAATTGGTATTAGTTAGAAAACCAGACCTAAAACGATGACGCGGTCGAAAAATCGATTAACGAAGTTGACTCGGTATTCGTCGATCGAGTTTTTCCTAATACACACTAATACCCGAGGTTTTTACTCGTTTTAAAGACCGAGATAACTTCTCTGTTTCCTGGCGATGTCGCTCCACTGCTGCTTCTTGCTTTTTACGCCGTTTTAGGCTCTCGCCATCACGCAAACTTAATACCCATTCACTATATATGTCTCGGACCTTATCCGGCGGGATTCGTAGATGAATGACGATATCGGCAAGATAAAATGCGGCAATTTACTATATTTATAGGCATATCGGACAGCCTAGGATTTGATTGGGCGAAGCAGTAGATCCGTGAGGTCAGTCCATAAGATGAGCCGGGTGTCACTTCGTGCTGCTTGACTAGATTTTCGCGAATTCGGAAAAAAAAGAGGATTATTGGCTGGATCGCGTTTTTTTATCACATCCGTCTGAAAGATATGCTAGAAGCGGTGTTACGAATTAAAAATTCGTAATCACACGAACGGTACAGACGAAACACCGGGCGACAAATCGCGCCTGCTTCTAAGGTTTAAGGAGAAGAAAAAGACTCTTCGAGTTTGCGCCGAGGCGTTCTGTACCGCTTTAGACGCTGAATATTTCAATGCAACTGCCCGAAACAGTGACTTTTTTTTCGAGGAATGAATAGGGATGAAACGAAGCGTTGTTGATACAAGAGGTCTGGCCGTTGCTACGATATTCTTGCTCACGTCAGTGGTAATGTCTGTACTCGAAACCGAAAACCTAAACAGCGCGAGGAGTAATATTGCTTATGAAACCCACTGCGAAAAGACCGCAAGCCATCCGGCTTACTCCGGTAGGCGTGGTGCGAAATGGTATCAAGCGTCCTTCGCTGAACGCGGTGCGCTCGAACCTAGAGCTTGCCGAGAAAATGCACGAGATAAAGGCCCGTCAGCGTGAGATAAAGCGAGGGGTCAGCGAGCTCGTCATATCCCCCGCGTTGAAGGGGATACTCGAAGGCGTTGAGGGTTTTTCGCACATACTCGTGTTGTATTGGCCGCATCTGATCGATCCCGAACGCCGCAAGCTACTAAAGGTCAACCCGATGGGGAGAAAGGATTTACCGAAACGGGGCATTTTCGCGACTTGCAGCCCGGCGCGGCCTAATCCGATTCTCGTTTCGGCGGTTAAGTTGTTGGAACGTAAGGGCAATATTCTTCGGGTACGCGGTCTGGAAGCAGTGGACGGCAGCCCGATTATCGATATCAAGCCCTACTCGAGGCACTACTACCGGATAGAGAAACCGACCGTCCCGGAATGGATGGCGCAGATCCATAGGGAAATACGAAGCGCTAGCTCTAGCTCCGGCTTGGGGCGTAAACCACCGCCGCGGAAAAGAACACAATCGAGGTGATCACGAGACGCGAGCATCGATAAGCATCAATCAGCTAGAACGCGGGCTGCGAAGCTACCTCGAGGTTGGTCTGCGTAGCTTTTTCGGTCGACGTGATGGACATCGCGCGCGGCGGCGGATCTGCGACGATCGCAGTGCTTACTGACCCGATCGCGACTCCTTGAACTTGATCGCGCTTCCGAAAATGTCTCCGTACAACGGCTTCACCCGGTCGGTTGCCCCTATCGGGCTATGTCCATTGAAGCCAAGACGGTTCCATGCCCGAGCACGTGGCGCAACAAACGACACCGTCGCATTCGACCAACTCGTTAAGCGAATAGGAACGACGACAAAGCCCGCAAACGCGAGTCTTGCCGACACGGTTCGTGTCTATGCTAAAGAAACGGATACGCGATTCTTCGATGCGGCAATATTTCTCTACCGGAAGATTAAGCAAACGAACAATAAGTTGATCCAGGTACGCGCGGTAGTTCCGAACGGCGGCTTGAGCGATAGCGGTATCGCGGTCTTCGAAACGATATTCGAGTTCATGAATTTCTCTCGGCAGATCGACCAACCCACGCACGGCGGTAAACTTGAGCGCCGTGCCCGAAAGATAGTGAAAAGCGAGCACGTCCCAGGGTCGCTCACCGCGCGCTATGGTTACGGGCAAGGCGTTGTTGTGTCTCTGGCACATGATCGTAAGCCCGAGAGCGGCATCGCCCTGCGTTCCTGCTGCGAGTCTTACTTGCTCCAGACCGTCGAAGAACTCTGCAATGTAGCCAGC
>JAFGIB010000194.1 GCA_016929805.1 Deltaproteobacteria bacterium
CCCGTAAAACCGGCTTTCGTCCTCGCGCCGGCTCGTCAGGTACAGCAAGTACCATCCTCTCCGGCACTGCGGGCGCGCTCGGTTTTACAGGCGAATTGGCCGCCGACTTGTTTGCCCCCCTGAACGCTTACGTGAACGATTACGTAAATTCTTCCTCGCGCTATAACGTTTATTCGGTTATTGTCACTAGCGATGGTTCGAGCTATCGCGAGGTGATTATGAAATCAAAACAGATTTATCGATTACGCAGGAGGCTGAACTTGAGCCAGGACAAATTGGCTTCTATACTCCGCTGCAACCGCCGTCAGATTTGCCGTTGGGAGCTCGATCAACAGATACCGAGAGGGGTGACGGAAGATTTGCTCAAAGCCATCGAGCGCGCTCTGCAAAAAGGCTGTTCTTCGGAACGTATTCTGAAAAAAAGCTCCGGTCATAGAGGTCAATTCCTTCTTGATCTTTTTACCCTAGCTTACGGAAAAGACGATAAAACCTAAAACTCCGCGTAGATAAAAAAACCTAAGGTCGTAAAGATCTGTAGCCGCAAATCGCCTGGCTGAAAAAAAGCTTCTCAGAAAGCCGTGGCGTAGTGATCTAGAAGTAAACGTTACTGCTAGCGATAGCGAATAACGGAGGTATCGTCGCTGAGCTGATAGTGTTTGCAAAAGGTGTTGCCGATCACAATTGGTCTTCGGCTTTGGCTAGTACCCCTTCAAGCTTTGCTTGACCAAATGGAAGCGATCCGTGGCGGCGGGGATTGTTGACGGGAGCTCTTTTCTGTTTCGTACCCGACGTATCGGCGAGCCGCTTCAGCCATTTCGGAAAGATAAAAATGGCTACCTGAGAGAATGCCCTGGAAGCTCAGGCTGCAATGCGACCCTTATGCGTGCTAGTCGTCTACGATAAGTCAGTCATCTACGTTTATAGAATCGAACCCCAAAACCTGTTTATTTGGACGAAATCCACCAAAAGAGATCCCGTTTTGGATCGTCGATTTCGCAAAATGCCGAAACAAACGCTCAAAACTGACGTAATCAGTCTTACCCCTTCCAATCGTTCCTGTCTTTACGTTCTAAATATAAAATTTTATTCTTCCGGTATTCCCGGAGGGACTATACTTACTACGCATCTTCTCAATAAGTCGTGGCGAAACAACCTGGGAACGCGCGCGTATAGGTTCGCTCTTGGGTAGTATTGATATAACAACTTGCCCCTGCCCGAGTAACTCAAGAATGAGAAACGTATTGATTTCGGCACGATTGCACCACGTAAGGAAAGTTCTCCCGGTAACAAAAAACCGGCAAGGGCATGGGCATGGGCAAGTTGAGCTGCTTTCAGGTATCTTCATCCGCTCGCCACGACTTTCTTAAGAACGTACCGCGAAAACGCCATCGGTTCCGAAATCATTGAACTTTCCCGAACGTGCTAGGATCCCAAAATGGTGACATTCCTCAGCATAATCGCAGCCGTACTCAGGGCAGTTTTGAGAGGAAAACAAGCGCTGGTCCTAGAGAATCTCGCCCTGCGTCAGCAGCTTGGAGTCTATCTACGAAAAGAAAAACGGCCTCCGAGATTGAAAGATCGAGACAGAATCTTCTGGGTGTTGCTGTTAAAAATCTGGGACGGTTGGAAATCGAGTCTTGTCATCGCAAAGCCAGACACGGTTATTGGCTGGCACCGTCAGGGATTCAAGCTGTTCTGGTGTTGGCGATCACGAACCAATAAGGTCGGTCGGCCACGAATAGCACGTAAACACATCGAGTCTATCAAGCGAATAAGCAGAGAGAATCCCGATTGGGGAGAAGATAAGGTATACGAGGAGCTGAAAATCAAATTCGGAATCGAGCATTCCACGAGCACGATTCGGCGGTATATGGTTAGTCCTCGCAATCCGAAGCGAGGTCAGAAGTGGAGAACTTTCATCGAAAATCATAAAGGACAGATTTATGTTTGTGACTTTATTACGCGCCATACGGCGTTCTTCAACGTTGTTAATATATTTATCATAATGGAAATCGGATCGCGACGTATTGTCCACTTCAATGTACCTTAACGTTGCAAAAAACGTCGAGCGGAAACGCGAAAAGGCGAATGAAACAACGGCGCGCGGAACTTTTTTTGGACCGCAGCTTAGTGCACCCTAAGCGAGGTTCAAAAAAAGTGAACACGCGCTTAGTTCGTGCGCTTTTTCGCGAGCGAAAGCGGTTTACGCCGACGGAGTTTTTGCAACGTTAAAATGTATCCAAAAGTCCGGGACTTGCTTGGGTAAAGCAATGGGCCGCGTTACCCCTTCCTTGATGAACACCCTCTAAAGCCATCCGAGGTAGATCATCGCGGCCACGATCAGCGCCATGCCGATACGCCACCAGGCGAATACTGCGAGCCCCCGCTCGCGTAGCCAGGATACCATGGCGCGAACAGCGATAAACGCTGACAGCGACGCGGCGATAAATCCCGACGCGAGAGGTATGGGGCCGAAAAGATCGAGCATGGCGCCGCCGCTGGTCACGGTCTTATAGCCCGTCGCCGCTGTCAGCGTGATCAAACCCAATAGAAAGGAGAACTCGACCGCCGCGGCCAACGAAAGCCCCGCGGCGAGAGCGCCCGCGATAGTCGCCAAGCTGCGGCTGACTCCCGGCCACAACGCGGCGCACTGCGCCACGCCCACGATCATCGCGGCCTTGGCTTCGATCGCTTCGAGCGCTACGCCTTGCCGGCGCTCGAGTCGCGCGCCAGAGAGAAGAATGAAAAGCCCTCCGGCCGCCCAGGCAAATACGATCGGCCAGGGGCCGAAGAGATAGCTTTCGATAAGCTCGTCAAAGGCCAGCCCGAACGCGGCTGCGGGTATAAACGCGATAACAAGCGCCGATGCCAGACGTGCCCCCTCGGGGCTTCGCCCTAATAGTCCCTGAAAGATCTGAGCCACGCGCGCGCTATAGAGCCCGAGCACGGCCAGGATCGCCCCCGCCTGGATGACCACGGCAAAGGCGTTGGCGGCATCGCTTTTGGCTATTCCGAGCAGCCGTTGGGCGACCAATAGATGGCCGGTCGAGCTTACGGGTAAAAACTCGGTGATGCCCTCGATCGCGCCCAGGATCAGCGCTTGCCACCAGTTCATATCGACCCTCGGGTTGTAGTAAGAGCCATCGCGCTGCTATGTCGTAGCCGTGATTAAAACGCCGGCGAGATTAAACCGCGCGCCGTCCGGCGCGATCGTGGACGCGATCCGCGGATAGCGCCGGCTCGTCGACGGCTCGCCCAAGTCGATCTCTTTCGGCCGGGAAAAGGACTGTCCGTGTTTGTCGGTCATCAGGCGGATGCGAGGTTTGTCAACCGCATCGGGATACGCCGAGGGTCCCAGCACCACGCCCCACTCGCCGGTCTCGAATTCCACCACCGTTCCCGTGGGCAGCAGTCCGACAGCGGAGACCAAGATTTTATAGATGGTATTATCGACGGCCGGTATTTGGGAGACCGCCGCCAAGGCGTCCAGGGGAGACAGGGGTCGCGAGGTATCGCGAGGGGCAAGGCGATCTAAAAGCGCGCGGACGGTATGAATAACCTTTGATTGTACCAAGGGAGACATGGTTCGATCATACAACGGGCCGAGAAGCTGAGCGCGTTCGATCGCAGTCGCTTCGTACGCTATGACCGCGCGTAGCGCGCTAGGGAGATTGACCCCGCAGCTCGCGATACAGATCGCGCTCGACAGCGATGGTATCGCTTTTTCCACTTCCTCGGGCAACTGTACCAAGGCGTCCCGGCCGCTTTTTCCCGCGCTTCTGACCCGCCCGCTATCCGCCATCAGCGCGGCCATGGCCAATTGTCCTAGAATCGCGCGATTGGCGCTGATGCGCCGCGCGATTAAGACCGCTAAAATCGCGGATTGCACCGCTCGTCCCGCGTCATCTCGATGGATGTTCACCAAGGTCGTCATCGCCAACAGCGCGTTTTCGTCTTTAAGCCCCAGGGTCACCAAACGCTGCGCGATGCGTTTGACGTGGTAAGGAACCGCGTTCTTGCCCTCGGCCGTGCGGTCGAAGAAGCGCCGCATCACCATCAGCGCCGAGGCATATGCTCGAAGCATTTTTTCGACCTCCGGCAGGTTGTCGTCATGGTCCGAACGCTTCAAGCTGGTGTCTAGTTTTCTCGCTTCCATACGATTGAGCTTGCTATTTAATAGCGTATCGCGCTTTTGAGGATCGCGGGCGGAAAGGGAAAAGGCCTCGGCAAACGCCAACAGGTCCTGTTGGGTGAGCTCGGCGGAGTAACTGATCTCCGAGACCTGGCACCTTTCCAAAAGGGTGCCTAGCTCGATGGCGGATTCGTAGATCGAGCGCGAGGCGCGCAGTAGCTGCCCGCAAATAAATATGGTCTGGTCTACAAACGAGATGGCCACCTCTCCGCCTACGGTGGCGGCGAAATCGACGGCGATTTGATGGGTTTGAGCCAGGGTTTTGACCATCGCTTGATTGTCTATTCTGTGTACGAGAGCGTTCTTGGCGAGCCTAAAAAACGCCAGAACGAGATCCGCGCCCTTATCGTGGATCTCCTCGAGCGCGACGTTTCTTTGCTGCACCGCGTGGCACGCGGCTAAAAAGTCGGTTTTACGCGCGGCGAAGCTTCTCATGACTTTCGCGGCTCCGAGGAAGGCTTCGGGGTTTGAGGTTGATCGGCTGTCGCCCGAGGGCCTTTTTGCGACGCGGGCGCGCCGTTTTCTCGAGCACGGCCGCCTTGATGCTGTGATCTCGCCTGCGCGCTCGGAGCGCGGTTGGCGCGTTCGAGAACCTCGGCCGCTCGTTCCGAAATCCGCTCGAGCGCTCGGGCAGCGGCCTTTCGTAACATTTCGCTGCTTTGCCACCTGCTACTGCGGGCGATGTCTTCTAAAAGATAGAGCGACTCATTGGTCGAGGCGATTTCGCCGAGCAACTGAGCGGCCAGCTCGTGGGTCTCCCGCACTGACTTTGTACTTAGTATTCCACTGTTCGCGAGCAGAGTTTGGCAAACCTCCTCGGCCCTTTTCGGCCTCAACGTCGTAAGCGTTTCGAAGCATTGTTTGCGCTCGTCAAAAGGCAGCTTGAAAAAGCGATTGGACTGCATGCGTAGGACCAAGAACGGCCCCGCCGCCGCGATCGCATAAGCCTGCATCGCTTTTAAAGTCGCAAGACGCACGGCCGGGTCGCGATCCTCGAGCAGCGCGCGCAGCTCGGTTCGCAATTTATCGCTCGACGCGCCTTCAATATGGCTCAAGGCTTCGATGCGCACCAGCGGATGAGGACTTCTGGTCGCCTCGGCGATCGCTTCTTTTGCTTCTTTCGAGGCGATTGCCGCGAGCATGCGTACCAGCGTCAACGCCAAGTCGACGTCCGCCTTGAGAATCAACGCCGCTATCTCGCGCTCGTGACCTCGAGCCGCTTTTGCGACGGCATTGAGCGCTATATTGCGAATCGCCTGCGTTTCGATTTCGGGCAGATGGTCAAGCACGACCTGAAAATCGGCGTCGGCGCAGCTCGACAGAATCTCCGAAAGTACGGTCGCGTACTCTTTGAATCCCGCGTCCTTTTCCGCGGGCGCTTGAACCAATAGCGCGACGAGCGTATCGGCGGAGACGATTTGGCTTATCAGCTCCGATCGCAATAGCGCCGTCTCTTGCTCTTGGTTTCTGACCTCGGTCGCTTCGCGCAACAGCATCACCATGCCGAGCGCGGACAAAATCGATTGCTCGGCGACGCTGTCGACGGCGTCGCGCAGCGGTACGCTCACCATGGCCGAGACACCCTTTTTCGCCGCGGCGATAAAGGCTTGCGAGGCGGCGACCAGAAAGCGTTCACTGATCGCGCTGTGGTCGATTTCGAGACGAGCGGCGAGCACTGCTTTAACGCTGTCATCTATCTTGAGCACCTGCTCGGTTCGGACATCCTGCCTTCTACCCCGTACATCCAGGTTAGCGGCGCGCGCCGCGGCTTCGACATCCGTGGTTTCAAGCGAGAGCAAGAAATTCTTGATTCGGTTAGTCGTTTCCTCCGCCGACTGCGCCTCCCGTGGCGTCTTCCGGCGCTCGGTCCAGCAGAGCGTGACCTGCTCGGGCTCGAACTGATGCGCGTCGGAAATAATCTCTTGCCGTTGCCTTTCGAACCGCGCCCGCTGTTCTTGGTTGCCCTCCGCGAATGAGTCGATGGCTTGATAAAAAACGTGGTCGAAAGAGGCGTCCCAGAGCATGGTGACGAGGTCGTCTTCCGGAGCCAAGTCCTTGACCGGATCGATGGTGATCAACCGGATCCATTTCATGAACTCGTCTTGATCCAAACCCGTCGCCAGGCCCATCACGCGCACGCCATCGGAGAAGAGTTGATAAGGGATCGCGTTCAACGGCTCTTGCGGCTCCCAGACCGTTCGGTCTCCAACGTGGAAGGAGTAAGCGGTTAAATTCCAAGCCAGCACCCCGTCGCATCCCATCAGCGCTGACGCCGTCTCGCGGAATGCCTCTTCAAAACGCCGTTTGGTCTCGGGATGCTCTTTTGAGTACTGGGTTTCCGCGATCAGCGCGCGTTCGATCAGGGTAAAAACCTTGGCGAGATCGTCGATGTTCTGCTCGGTTGATATGCTCGGATCAAAGGCGTCGCAATATTGCTCGGCGCTGAATCGTTTTTCTACCAAGGCCTTGCCTTCGATCACAGTCGGCGGCAAGGCCGGCTGAGGGAGCTCGGCTTTTTGGTTCAAAGCATCATTCAAACCGATGTTTTCATACACCTTTTTCAACTCGGCGCGAAAGCTCGCCGCGTCCGGAAAGCGGTTTTCGCGATCATATGCGAGCGCTCGGTCGACAAGCCTTACCAAAGAAAAAGGAACGTTATCTAACACGCGCGCCAGCGAGCGCGCGTGACGCGTGGCTGCCGCCACGTGCATCTCACCCGCGGTCTCCGCCTCGTGAACCGGCAAACCCGTGAGCAGCGTAAACATGGTCGCGCCGACGGCGAATAGATCGGTGCGGGCATCGACTTCCGACCAACGCCCCATGGCCTGTTCGGGCGCCATAAAAGAAGGCGTGCCCATCACCATGCCGGTCTGCGTTCTTTGAGTGTTTTCCTCGCGCAGCCGAGCGATGCCGAAGTCGAGAACCTTAACCCTTCCCTCGCTTGTAATGAAGATGTTTTCGGGCTTGATGTCGCGATGAATAATACTCTTTTCATGAGCAGCCTCGAGTACACAAAGGGCTTGATCGGCGATCTGCAGGGTTTCTTGAATCGAGAGCGTCCCGCCCTGGTTTTCGGCTTTCGCGCTCGCTGACTCGCCCTGTAGAAGCTCCATCACGATATATGCCGCTTTGGTCTCGTTATCCACGTCGTCGTCGAGAACCTTCACCGTTCCCGGGTGACCAACCTTATTTGCGATATACGCCTCGCGCAGGAAGCGAGAGCGTACTTCCAGATTGGAGGCTATCTCGGGGTGTAGCAGCTTGATCGCGGCCATGCTGCCGTTGCGGTGGGTCGCGGCATAGACCGCCGCCATTCCGCCGACGCCTATCAGCGCGTCGAGCCGCCATTTGCCGCTGATGAGCTGCCCCATGCGGTTACGGCATTGAGCGACTAACGGATCGGATTCATCCATGCTATTTCCTGCGGCGAAATCGGCGATTTACATCGGATATCGTTTATATTTTTCCCGAAGCTCTCTTTTTTGTCAGATAGGCTTCGATTCCTTGATCGCGTAGAAGGGCTAAGGCGCCCGGGCGATCCGACTTAAAAATCAGCGCGAAGATTTTGGCGACCCAATTGTCGATCTTTTTACATTCGCGAAAATCTCTCGGCGCGCGGAAAGCGTCGCACTCGGCGCAGGTCGCGATCTCTTTCGAAATGCAGCACAACCTGATCGCGCAACGCTCGAAACCAGCCTCAATTTGGCATCCCAGGCATTTACCTTTTTTGAATTTTCCGCAGTTCGTGCAGAATAATCCGCAAGGCGCGATATGGGCGTTTTCCGGGGGAGAGGAGATTTTGACGGACATTTGAAACCTATTGGCGTACGACCCGAGGGTCAAAAATGAGCTATGAGGACACTGACTTGTCCCGTGTGAGTTACTTCTCGACTGCCTTGCGACCGATCATATCAGACCGGAGCGTCTCTTGAGTAACCAAAAACGTCAGCAAAACGGTATTTTTGCCTTGCCATAGCGTTGGTTACGCCGGAGAAGCGCAACTTATAAAGAAGTCGTGGCAGACATCTCTTTTCGGTCCAAGGGAGAGATCTAAAACAGAGCTTTTTCGTCACCTTCGGCTCCCCGAAATGACCGATTGCACCTTTTCGCCGCTACTCGTTGACATACAACGGCGAAGCTCGACAAGGAGGTTCTTACGTATTATGGGTAATTATCAATGAAATAGAAGGAGAGATAAGGTGGAGATAAAGGAAAAAGTAGAGAAATCGCTAAATAGGGTACGTCCGGCTTTACGTGCGGACGGCGGCGACGTGAAGCTAGTCGAGGTAACGGAAGACGGGATCGTGCGTTTGTCCCTAACCGGCGCCTGTGCCGGCTGTCCCATGTCGACCATGACGCTCAAAATGGGAATCGAAAAGGCGCTGAAGGAAGATATACCCGAGATAAAGCGTGTTGAAGCCGTTTAAAAAGCGCCAATCGTAGACTTTGGTTGTCGATAGACGCCGTAGCTGTTCATCAAACCGAAAGCTGACGTCACGAAGCCACGTAGGCCGTTGTCAGCCGGGAATATCCGCCGTAAGCGTTTTAGCGGCTCGCATATACATCTGTCGAACGTAATCCTTTACCATGCGATCCGCGTTATAGCGCCAGCCCAGCGTTTTGAGAGCATTCTTGATCATTTTTATCCATCTTTCCGGCATGCCTTTATCGTTTACGGCGTAATAGGTCGGGACCACTTGCGATTCCAGAACGTTGAATAAGCTCTCCGCGTCGTGACGATCTTGAATTTCGGGGTTGACGTTGATCAAACCGTCGCCGAAGGCGAAACCGTTTTGGGTATCGTAGGCCTCGTCCCACCAACCGTCCAAAGTCGAGCAGTTGAGAGTGGCGTTGAACACGGCCTTCATGCCGCTGGTTCCGCACGCCTCCAGCGGTCGACGCGGAGAGTTCAACCACAGATCGCATCCCTCGATCAGGTGCCGACTCACGTTCTTATCGTGGTTTTCAATAATCACAACACGGTCTCTTAACTCGGGATCCTGACTTATTTCGTATATTTTACGAATTAAGTCCTTCGCCGGTCGATCGGAGGGGTGGGCTTTTCCGGCCAGAATCAGTTGCACCGGGCGTTGCGGATTGCTCAACAGGCGTTTGGCTCGCTCGAGATCCGTAAAGAAAAGCATGCAGCGCTTATATGCCGCCACGCGGCGGGCAAAGCCTATGGTCAGTACGTCCTCGCGCAGATTCGGAAGCGGATCAGAGATGCCCAGCCGCTTACGTCGTACCTCGAGCCTTCGCGCGATAAAATCAAACAGCTTGCGTTTGAGCGCGATTTTGGTGCTCCAAAGAAGGAACTCATCCAATCCGTCGATCTGACGCCAGCGGCGCGCGCTGCAGATATGTTCCTTCCAGTCAGAGCCCAAACATTCACAGTAGACCCGATCAAGCTCCGAAGCCATCCAAGTGCCGACGTGCGCGCCGTTGGTCACGTGTCCGATCGGGACGGTCGACAGGCGTCGATCGGGCCATAGGCGGTGCCACATTCGCCTCGATGTGTTTCCGTGCAGCGAGCTAACCGCGTTGGCCGTGCGGGAGAGTTTCAGCGCGAGCACGGTCATACAGAACCTTTCATGCGGATCAGCGGGGTTTATTCTTCCTAATCCTAAGAACGCCTCGTCTGATAAGCGTAGCCTTCGTTGGAGCGGGCGCAAAAAGTGCAGTAACGCGGCCGGGTCGAAATAGTCGTGGCCCGCCTCGACCGGGGTGTGAGTGGTGAAGACAACCATATCGGCGACTTCATCCGACGCCGTGTCAAAATCCATTCCGGTCTCCTCCATCTTATGACAAATCGCCTCCAGCACCGCGAAGGCGGAGTGACCTTCGTTCAGATGGATGACTCCCGGCCGAACCCCGATGGCGCGAAGCGCCCGGTAGCCTCCGATACCCAGGGCGATCTCATGCACGATTCGCGTCGTCATGTCTCCCCCGTATAGACGGAGAACGCGAGGAAACGTGCTGCCTTCAACGTCGATAACGTCCAGTAATAACAAAACGCAACGCCCCACCTTGGCCTTCCAAATTTCGGTCGTCACCTGTTCTTCGCCCACGGGAAAGACGATCTTAACTGTTTCACCCGTTTCATCTTTAACCGGCTCCAGCGGCACGCGCGAGGTGTCGAGGTCTTGGTAGACCTCGATTTGGTTTCCATTGGCGTCGATCTGTTGAATGAAGTAGCCCTGTCGATAGAGCAGGGAAACCCCGTGCACCGGGATTCCGAGATCCGAGCAGCTTTTCAGGTGGTCACCGGCGAGGACGCCGAGACCGCCGCTGTAGATCGGGAGCGATTCGTGAATGCAAAACTCGGAGCAGAAATAGGCCACGGGGAAGGCCGAAAGCCCCATTGAATTGTAGGTCGCCCAGTGCTTGGCCCCCTCGAGGTAGAGTCGAAGATTCTTTTCGGCGTGGATCGCTCTAATCGTTATACTGTCACTGGTGTCTCGGGCCTCTAAAGTGGCCGGATCGATATCGTTAAGAAAAGCGATCGGGTTATGATTAACCTTTCTCCACAAATCGACGTCGATCAGGCGAAAAATCGGATGTAAGTCTTCGTTCCAGCTCCAGCGCAGATTCTGTGCAAGCCGGATGAGGCGGCTTCTTAGATCAGGCATATTGTTTTCCTTTGGTTTTTGCTTTTTGGGGTATGAGGACCGGCGTTGATTTCGCGCTACGCCTTTCAGTTGAGAGCTCTTCGCTAGGGCGGTTGAGCCATCGGGCGATCATAGCGAGATCGTTTGCCCGTACATTGTGCGACTAACGTTAATTCGTTTGGTAATTTCTTACGGCTTTTTTCCACTCCTCTTGAGTTTACCTTAACGTTGCAAACAATCCGTCGGCGTAAACCGCTTCGCTCGCGAAAAAAAGCGCGAACCAAGGGCGCGCGGAACTTTTTTTGTAAGCGTTCAGGGGTCATACAAGTCGGCGGCCAATTCGCCTGTAAAACCGAGCGCGCCCGCAGTGCCGGCGAGGATGGTACTTGCTGTACCTGACGAGCC
>JAFGIB010000195.1 GCA_016929805.1 Deltaproteobacteria bacterium
AAACGCTGTAGCGCGCGGGCTTGTCCCGCGCTTATCAGACGACAACGGACGTACGGTATTATCGCAAGCATTTTATTCGTGGAATGACGGTTTTTCCGCACAACAATTCGTGGTTGGGTTACGGTTTTACGGGGGACAAGCCCCCGCGCTACGAGGTTTTTCGCTGTTATTTATGGTTAACGCCTATGCCCCTGCCCGTGCCCTTGCCTGTTTTTTTTACCGGGAGAACTAACCTTACGTGGTGCAATCGTGCTGAAATCAATACGTTTCTCATTCTTGAGTTACTTGGGCAGGGGCAGGGGCACGGGCAAGTTGTTATATCAATACTACTCAAGAGCGAACCTATACGCGCGCGTTCCCAGGTTATTTCGCCAATAATTTTTGAGAAGCTACACTATCTGTGGTTTACTTCTCCTCGAATTACTCTCCGAGTAGTCCTTCGTCGAAGTAAACGCACATCTAGCCTCGATAAACCCCGCGAATTCATTTACGTTTCAAACCGTTCGGCGCTCTAGGTAAACCGGGTTATAAGATCGGTGATCGATTGACGCCTATTTCCAAAACTCTTTAAAGAAACGCCAGGCAACCGAAGGCGTGTTTAGAGAGGTGGCATTGCCGTAGATAATATGCGCGTCGTTGATCATGGGGTCGCCGGTTCCGTGGAGCGTGCTCGGCGCGACCTCGCAAAACACCACCGCCACGCCGCCGTCGCATCCATCATATCGTTTACATACCGTAGGCTCGATGCCGGATTCCGTGATCGAGGTTTTGGTGATCGTATTACAAGGCACGAGCGTCGGATCCGTATCGTATGGATCGTTACGGCAAACCGCGTCGGTAGTGTTCGAGTCTATGATGAGCCAGGTCTCGTTGGGAATCGGATCGCAGTTGTTCAGTCTCACCATAGTGTCCGAGGCGCCCACGGCCGAAGCGTAGGCGAAGTCCCGCTCCGCGTCGAAGGTAATCACCGGCATCGGCTTTTTGATGCTGGTACAGTTCATGCCGCCCGCGTGCGGCGCTATTCCTGAAAAGACGTCGGAACCGGGACAACCGGCTTGATAGCTCATCCCCGCGCCGTTCGAAATGCCGCTGATATAGACTTTATCGGGGTCGAT
The DNA here is from genome assembly GCA_016929805.1 of Deltaproteobacteria bacterium. GTDB lineage: Bacteria > Myxococcota_A > Polyangia > Polyangiales > JAFGIB01 > JAFGIB01. Next base: position 1,116 of record JAFGIB010000195.1, read on the forward strand.
GTTCGCGACCGTTTTGATATGCGCGACGATATCTAGCATCAATTGCGGGTCGCCGTTTGTCGTGGCCCAAACGTTGCCTATGCCTTGAGGCGTCACGACGATAAAGCCGCCGCCTTCCATATCGGCCTCAAGCCGCCAGCCTGACCCTTCCCCGGGCCAGTCCGCTCCGAACGCGCTAAACACATCGTCCAGCCCGGCGTGCTCTTCCGCGGTTTCCATCGCGCCGTGAAGGTCCACGACCAGAGCTGACGCGACACAGGGGTTATAGGTCGGCGGCGCGTACATATAGTAGCTGCGATTAGCGCCGATCGTGCACTTGCGGTCGTCGCCCGGCGCGAGAGGCGCATCGCAGTCCTGGCTCGAAGGGGGTATTTGGTCGCACGGTACTGTCTCAAAAGGAGCGCCGCCGGTACCTGCTTGAGCGCCGCCGCTTCCAGCTTCAGTTCCGCCGGTCACTCCGCCCCCGCTACCGCCAATGCCCGAGCTTCCGCCGGTTCCACCGGTCGGAGTGCTACCGGCGTTTCCGCCCGTCCCGCCTGTAGGCTTTGTAGTGCCACCACTCCCTCCTGAGGCTTGCCCTCCTGCTCCGCCGCTCGGAGTATTAGGGGGTGTATCAGCGGTTCCGCCGGTCGCGTCGGCCTCTATGCCGCTCGTATCCGCGCTCTCTCCAGAACCGGCGGCTAGCGTATTATCGACATTTTTGTCACTATCATCGTTCGAGCTACAGCCGGCCGAGAGAAACGAGGCAATAACGAGCGCGACCGAGACGGTTAATATCTGATACGCGTCGAAGTTGAATTCGAGCTTTACTATATTGTTTTTCATAGGTGCTCCTTAGGATTCTTTATAAGGCCTATAATATCGCAAGCAATTCGGGTCGCAACAAACGTAGGTAATATGAATCGAATAACTACGCGATCACAAACCCGATACGCTATTTTTAGAAGTACGCCATTATCGTTTCTCTTCCACGTTTCGGCTAACTATCTTTCAAATCCATACATCTTTTTGTCAAAAAGCGGAAAATCATTCATGGTTAGAAAAATTTCCGATTCATAATCGTTTGTTCGTTTATTTTTACCGTGTTTCATCAAGAAGCGGTAGAGAAGCGGGGTGGAGCTTTACTTTTTTTGATCTCATTTATCGCCAAGTTGAAAAAGTAAAACAGCAAATTACCGCCCCGCCGTCTGCGCCCCTTTGTTATCTCTTCGTTCGGCGACTATTCTACCTATAAAGCTTGCTGCTACCCAAAGAGCCCCGCGGTTTGTCGTTGATAAAGTCGCTGGACCTCTTCACCAAAAAGCTCTTACGCTTTTCCAACGCGTAACGGCTCGGGGTAGTGCCGTAAGCTCGCCGAAACGTGGTTGTAAAATGGCTTTGGCTATTAAAGCCGACGCGGATAGCGATTTCAGCGATATTGGCGTCCCGACTTTCCAGCATGCGCGCGCCTTCGGCGAGGCGGCTGCGCAATACGTATTGATGCGGGGCCATACCGAACGCGTTGTGAAATAGTTTCGAAAAATGGCGCGGGCTGAGATCCATGACGCCGGCTAGCTCGATCAAACTCAGATCTTCATGTAGAGAATCGAGAATATAGTTTTGTAGACGCCGGCGCTGTGACTCGGAAAACCGCCAACGAGAGCGAAAAGTCGAAGAATGGGTATGTTCGACAACATAGCTTAGAAGGGCCGTGGACAACGATTCCGCGTAAATTTTACCCGTAATGCTGCCTTGAAGCACCTCCTCGCACATATTGCGTACGAGTAATAGAACGGTTTGATCCCGATATAAGGGTTTCGTCGTTCCAAAGACTCGCGGAGCCCTCTCCAAAAGCAGGCGTCGAAACCAATCAAAGGATATACATATAGCCACGACCTCGGCGCAGCCCTCGACCCTGACCAAATTGAAAGGACTCTCTCCGGCGAGAAGTAAGGCGGTGCCAGGCGCGCATTCCACGTCTAAATAGCGCTTTTCCTCGCGCAGCAAGATATCGGCCTTGCCGTCTAAGACCACGAGCATTCCGAATTCGTCTTTGACCGGGCCGGTCGTGACGTTAACGCTGGCGGGTCTAAGCATATGCCTTTCCAGTTGCAATCCCGCCCAGGGCGTGCTGGCGCTGTTGAGAAGCGGGACGGACCTCTCTCCGGCGCTGAGCGTAAGCGGCTGTGTCTTGCCGCGCGCGGTCATCATGATCCGAGACGCCATTAAAGCTTGACCGTAAAATACATCTCTATCTTTCTAGCACACGATCGTCGATCCGAACAACCAAACAACCTCGTGCCCTCCCAATCGTATCTCCGCCCTAAGGTCAATCCGTTTTTACCGTCACCACCGAGCGCGTTACCGCCTAAATCTCGTCTCTGACGCATCGAACGTAGTAAGTCCGGGTGACGAAGGCCGTTATCGTATTAGGTACCAGCTCCGAGCCGCGATCGAATTTTGTATGGCCGTACAAAAAATCAACATACCACGCGTGGTCGGGGTAGCCTTCGATAGGCGTGGAAGACCAATAGTAGCCTGATTGCGTTTCGGGAAAAGCGATCAAATCGACGGCCGGATCGACTTTTGTATAATCTATTAGAGAGAGCAATTCGCGGACATTCGGCAGCCGCCAGTCGTTATAGCCGGCATAGTCGTTCAATGTATCGCAGTAGTCATTCGCATCTTGCCAGGAAAACTGAAGCGCGTTGCCCGAGCAATTCGTAACTGTTTGTCCGGCGGAACAGGCCTGCCACATCAGCGACGAGGCGTCGTCGAGGACCACCAAGTCCTTTTTGGTAAAAGTGCGCGCGTTTATTTTCGGTCCGCGGACGCAACGCGTATGCCACGCCTTGCGACCGAGCGGGTTTAGATCTGACGTTTTTTGATCATAGCCTATCAAGCCGTTTCCGAAATGCACACCCCAAGCCGCCACCCAGGCGATCTCGGCGGGACGGAGCACATTCGTCGACGACCACGCGGCCAGAGCGGGCGTGTTCGGGAAAATGCCGGAATCGATGGACGGATTGGTTTTTGAGAAATCGATAATAGAGGTTAGCTCGTATATACTCGGAAGCCGCCAGTCGTCTTTACCGGCCATGTATAAATCGGTGCAGTCGTCCACCGCGCTCTGCCAGACCTCGACTTCGGCGCTCCCTGAAGCGCAATCGCTTCCCCGTAGCCCCGAGACACACCGCCGCCATTGAAGGCCCGTCACTTGATCAATACAGGTCTCGTCGTCGCAGGAAAAGCGTTGGTCGTCGCCTTCGGCGTCGACGTCGACTATTGCATCGGCGTCGATATCGCCTATTGTATCGGCGTCGATATCGCTTTTACTATCGGTGACGATATCGCCGCGATCGCGGGCGCCGCTGTCGGCGGGTTGTCTTTCATCTGAACCACCCGTACCGCCTCCGGTTTCCGCGCCGACGCCAGCGCCGCTCGCTCCAGCGATTGTTCCACCGGCGCCGGAGCGCGGATCAGCTTCAATTCCTTCGTGGATGGTTGTCCGGCCGGCGCTCGTCGAATCGGCGTTGTCGTCGCTCTCTTCGTTGGGATCCGGAGAGTTATAACATCTGTTATCCGCGCGGCAAAACATATCCGGCGGGCAGTTGCTGTTTTCTCCGCAGAAAAATTTGCCGTCAGGATAGTTGACACTGCATCCGGCCAAAGCGTATAGACCCAAAACGCCGACTACCGCAATCGGCGGTAATAAACCATATATACGCGTCATGGCTAGAAGCATCCGGCCCATTCGACCCCTTGACCCTTTAGGCGTAAGCTGTAGCTCGCTTTTTCGCCGGGGGCGGTCGAAGGCGACTGCTCGTCCGTGGTGATCAGCACGACTCCCAAGGTCGAGAGCGCCGCTCCGACGCCTAGCGCAATCGCACCGCCGATGCTCAGCGGTTCAAGGCTTTGGTCCTTATCTTCTAGTTTTGAGCTCCACGTCGTGCCCTCTTTCTGCGAGCTTAAGTCGGAGGCTCTAGTAGCGGCTAGCGTAAGCAATACGACTCCGGTGACCACTCCCGCGCCGCCGACCGCTAATGAGACTACAGCGGGTAGCGAAACCCCGGAGCTCGTCTCCATCGAAGCATCGGTTCGAGGCGCTACGGCTTTCGAGGGGAGAGGTTCGGCGACAAAGCTTGAAGGAACCTCGGGCCCCTTAATCGTTATCTCCGCCATGACGCACGCCTCGCCGTCGAACGCCGCCGACAACTCTCGCGGAGAGACCGCGACCTCGGTCGCGTCCGGACCGTCGCCGAAGCTCGCGACGACCTTGCGCTTCCACCACGCGTCTCGAAGCTCCACGTCGACCGGGGCCTTACCGTATAGCCGGCCGTCGACCCAGAGCTCGGCGCCCGCGGGCACGCTTACGAATTTGACTTTTGTGGTCTCAAGTGCCCGCAGGCAGCGGGTTACATCCGGCGTCGGCTCGATCATATATCTTTTAAGCGCCAGGGCTTCCTCGAACTGACCCGCTTGAAGATGGGCGAAAAAGCAAGTATTCGCCGCCGCCGGCTCGTCAAAGGCTGCCAGGGCGCACCACTCGGCCGCGTGGCGTATGCACGCGTTGACTCCTTGCTGATCGTCCGTGCACGCGCTCGAGTCGTTTTGCGCTTGTTCGAGCCAGCATGACGCCTGTAGCTCCGCGCTCGTCGTTTGGTCGAGCCCCGGGCAAGTCGAAAGCTCCGCTTGTGCTGACACATTTTGTGCGACGAAAAACAATATGGCCAACGTAACCAGTCGCAACATGGTTGTCTCCCGATTCAGTGTATCTCAAGTACAACCGCATCCGCGTTCAGGTGACTCGGGCAGACCGGCCTGCCCATCCCGGTGCAGCTCACTTGGCAGCTTTCAAACGGTAGCGTTGCCGATGCCTGACCTCGGGGCGCAACCTTTACGGTTCTGGATGTAGTCTTGCATTTGAAGCTAATATTCACGGTTGCGCGAACGGCGTTTTGAACTTTTACCTGTCGCTGCTCCTCTTTAGAGGATTGTCGTTTGGTCAAAACCGGCGAGACTATTGAAGGAGCCGCGGATTTGAGCCTGGGTTGATCGACCCTATCGGTTTGGTTCCGCGGGCGCTTTTTCGCGTTTACCCCGACGGAACGCTTTTTGGTTGAATTTTCGCTGCGGTCCTGATCGTTCGATACGGCCGCCGGGTGCCGATCCGGCTTCAATGGCGAAGTGGCTCGGGGCGTGTCGGGGCTCAAAGCCTCTGTTTCGTTCGAGAGCGTGCTTTTTTCTGACGAGCGCGCCGCGGCGGCTCGGTCGTGGACTGTATTCGCGACCGAGAGATTCGGCTTCGCCGACGCCGCCGGCGGTATGTCGGGCGTTTTGGGCGCTTTATTACCGTCTTTTGAATGGGCCAACGCGAAGATTATCGCCGCGACGACCGCTACGGCACCGATAAGCCCACCCGCCGAACGCAGTTTCGTTTTCGGAAGACCCAAGCTCGCGATTGCCTCATCAATATCGGCAGACGCTTCGGGATTTTCACCGATCGGTTCGGGAGGCTGAGAGCCTATACCTGGAAGGGTCGAGCGGCCGTTCGCGTCCGGTTCCAGCTCGCTCGCCGCGGAGCCTTGAGGATTCTCATCGAGCGCCTCGGGGGGCTGCGAGACCACACCTGGAAGGGTAGACGCTCTATTCGTTGCGGTCGGGATAATAACCCTCGACGTTTCCGAGGAAAAAGGCGCGATCGCTTCGGCCATCTCCGCCATCGACGAGAAGCGCTCTTGCCGATTTTTGGCGAGAGATCGGTGGATCGCGGCTTCGAGCGCCGGCGGAATATCCGGACGCCACTTCACGAGCGAGGGCGGAGCCTCATTGGCGATTTTGGTGACCAGCCCCGCGAAGGTTGGAGCTTCAAACGGCAAGTGGCCCGTAAGCATCTCGAAAAGCACGACTCCCGTGGCATACACGTCTGTTTGGAAGTCAACATCGCCACAACCGTTGAGCTGCTCCAGAGACATGTACTGGGGCGTCCCCATGGGAGCCCCGTCCCACGTCAACCTATCGGTTTTCGGCTCTTTGGCTGCTTCCAGTACTTTGGAGATGCCGAAGTCCAAGATTTTTATAAAATCCGTTTCGTCCTCACGTTTAGTGATAAAGACGTTCTCGGGTTTCATGTCCCGGTGAACGATGCCTTTCTTATGCGCCGCCTCAAGGGCCTCACAGCATTGGGTGGCGATATCCACGGCGCGTCCGATCGACAAGGGCCCCTCTTGCGAAAGCTCGGCGTAAAGGTCACGGCCTTCGAGTAACTCCATAACCAAGTAGGGAAGGCCGTTGTCCAGGTAACCCATATCGACGACTTCCACGATATGCGCGTTGCCTACGGCCGCCGCTGCTCTAGCCTCGCGGTGAAAACGGGCTATGACCGTCGGGCTTTTCGCCAGCGCCTCGTTAAGCACTTTCAGTGCATACCGCCGCCCCACGAGCGTATGCTCGACCATAAAGACCTCACCCGTGCCACCCTTGCCGATACGGGAGACAAACCGGTAACGATCTTGAATTACAGTCCCAACGAGGAGGTCTAAATTTACCGCTAGTTCGTTCACATCGCCAGTCCGAATCTTCTGTGAATCGGCCCATACAGTCAAGCCAATTTGTTTTTAATAAGTATATTTCGCCGTCACTTTCTAGATTACTATTCGGATTGAACCCGAGCTGATATCGCGCGGCGAGTTTCATCCTTCTGTAAATCGGCTTACACAGTCGAGCCAATTCATTTTCTTTATTTCACGTTTTCTTTTTTTAAAAAATTCGATTCCGCAACGACTCTCTTTGTGAGTAGAGTTTCCGACTGTTTTTTCTATTAATAAGCGGCGCCCGGCGGCCGCAATGCATTGGGGAGTCGGGCCGAAATACGGGCCATCTAAAGGAGTCGCGTTTGGCTAGACTGCGTCAAAAAAGAGTCACCGCGAGCGACAAGAACCGTAATAACCGTAATTTATGTAAATACCGTATAGTCGACCAGGAATTCGATATCGCTCATATTTTCTCCGTACCGGATCTCACGCGGCGGAAGTACGCGATGCCGCCACGAACCGTTATGAGGCACTTCTTCCCCGCGCGTTTTGTTGTTTTTATCTATAGTTTTATAACTGAAAAACCGAGGCGTTAGGTGATAAGAACATCATTATAGGAGGCGGAAACCAAAGATCGCGAAACCAGGTGATCAAGCGTTCACTCTATCGAAACGAGATTTTGAGGGCGGGAAGGAGTATAAAACGCGATATATGGAAACGATGCCGAAAGGTGAGGGGACCGGGAGCTAATCGGGCGCGTTGGCGGGGCCTTTATAGTCTCCAAAACAGATTGTTTTTTAGGCTTTACAGCTCGCGCATATCATCTCGCGAAGCAGTCGTACGGCAAAAAAGCCGCGCTCGGCCTTTGTACCTCGCGGAGCGCCCGTGGCTTTTGCGGTTTGATATGTTTAGGAGCTCGTCATGCGGTGACTTTATTATTCGTATGCCCGCGTCTAGGTTTCGGCTGGCGAGTAGTTGCGAGCTCCGATGCCGGGATATCGCCGAGGGCCTGATTTATATTTTTTGTATATTCTCGAGTAAGAATAGTTCCGCCGATCCGATTGACAAAGACGTCGCCCGAACGAACAGGCTACTTTCGGTCCTGAAACATCGCGTCGAAGTTAAGTTACTCGAACGACTGAAGCTAGAGGTCCGCCTTGTTATCGTTTCGGCCAAGTGCAATAATCGAATTCGACTTTCTAAAAACGTCCGGCTCGCCGAGATATACCGCGTCGGTAATAAGAACTCACAAGACCTGTCTCGTGTTCTTTAGCGCCTTCCTTTTCGCGTGTGAATGTCCTCCGACGACTTATACTACATTGTACGAGCGTACATTTAATACATGTAGGATCGTCAGTCTCAATGTAGGCTCGAAATGATAAAAAAGCCGAAAAAAGCCGAATCGAGTCAATGTATTGGCACACAAATTTTTGTTAGCTCGGCAACAAAAACCATTGCTGATAGCAACGATGTGATATACTGTCGGCATTGCTGTAACAACATGGGCGAAGTGCTCTTTTTGAATATAAGGTAGTAATGACATTAGAAATGTTTAATACATTTGTCGACGTGTTGCGTCTTCGCGCGTCGGAGCAACAGGATAAGACCGCTTTTATTTTTCTAGAGGACGGTGAGCACGAGAGCGGCTCGATCACCTACCGGCAGCTTGACGCACGCGCTAAGACCATCGCGGCCAGGCTACAAAAGCTCGGGCTTTTTCAAGAACGCGTACTCTTGCTATATCCGCCGGGCATAGACTATATATGCGGGCTTTACGGATGTCTGTACGCCGGGGCCATCGCTGTTCCTTGCTATCCGCCTGATCCGACCGGATTGCCGCGCACGCTTCCCCGGATGCTGGCAATCGCGCGCGACGCCGAGACGTCTGTCGCATTGTGTTCCGAGCTTGTCAAAAATTTGACAATTGGTCTCTATAACGAGCATCCGGAGCTACAGATCCTAACATTACTGGCCACGGACACGCTCGAAGGAAACGACAGCGAGACATGGAGTGATCCTAAGTTAGATAAGAATTCAATCGCGCTTCTTCAATACACCTCGGGCAGCACCGGCACGCCTAAAGGGGTTATGATTAGTCAGGGGAATCTCATTTCTAACTCCGATATGATACGCTCAATAACAAAGACGTTAGAAGGCCCGTCAGTATGCTGGTTACCACCATATCACGACATGGGTCTAATCGGAGCGTTGTTTCAAAATATCTACAACGGAACGACGGCATATTTAATTCCACCGTCCTCGATGTTAAAAGACCCGTTGTGTTGGCTTAGAACAATTTCTAATAAGCGCGCCGTGTTTTCTCTAGGTCCGAATTTTGCTCTTGATCTCTGCGTACGTAGAATCAATGAAAATGACAAGCAGTCGCTAGACTTATCTAGTTGGCAAATCTTTCATAACGGCGCGGAGCCGATTAGTGGCTCAACTCTAAAAAGCTTTTCGAAAGCTTTTAATTCCTGCGGATTTCGATGGGAAACGATATCGCCGTGCTACGGAATGGCAGAAGCTACGTTGATTATATCGGGACGAGAACGTAATATTAGACCGCTATTATGCGACTTCGGAGAAGTAGCTCTTAAGTACGGTAAGGTATCTATTCCAAATGATACTAAAATCAGGAACCGAACGTTAGTAGGTTGCGGGCGAAACCTTTGTGGAGCCGATATTCGGATCGTCGACCCGGAAACAAAAAAAGAATGCCATCCGGGGATAATAGGAGAAATCTGGTATTCAGGCGGAAACGTTGCTGTAGGATATTGGAATCGGCCGGAAGATACCAAAGAAACGTTCCAGGCCGCGATTGCGGACACGGGCGAAGGGCCGTTCCTTCGAACCGGCGATTTAGGATTCTTTTTTCAGGAAGAACTTTTTATCGCAGGACGTATTAAGGACACGATCATAATTCGAGGACTTAACCACCATCCCCAAGATATAGAATACACGGTTCAAAATGTTCATTCGGCGCTACGCCGAGGTTGCGGGGCGGCGTTCTCAATCGAAAACAATGGGCAGGAGCTATTAGTCGTCGTTCAGGAAGTCGATGAACTCAAGTCGATAGATTATAATGTTCTATTATCCAATATATTTAAGACGATTCTCGAAAAACATGGTTTAGCGACGTTTGATGTTTGCCTAATACGAAAAGGGACGATTCTCAAGACATCTAGCGGTAAAATACAACGTAGACCGACAAAGGAAGCGTATATCAACTCAAGACTTAATATCGTCGTTAGTTCTTTAAATAACGCATTTGACGAAGAAGAAGAAGATACGTTTACTGTTCCTTTATCCGATCATAACATAACTAGGAATATGTCTGCAATAGAAATAGCGAAATGGATTCAGCGACGACTATCGACTATACTTAAAGTAGATATTAATACGATTAGTCTAAAAGCTCCTCTTTATCGGTACGGCCTAGATTCGTTGCGAGCGTTGGAGCTCTCCCACGACTTGGGCGTCTGGTTGAATAGGGAAATTAGCGCGTCCCTCGCATTTGACTATCCGAATATAGAAGCGCTCTCGCTTTTTCTCGCGGGCGAAAACGAAAGAAGAACAGAAGACACATCGATTACTTATCAAGGCGATGAAGAGATAGCGATCGTCGGTATGGGTTGCCGTTTTCCGGGTGGAGCGAATAGCCCTGAAAGTTTTTGGGAGATACTAAAAGATGGCGTCGATGCGATCGGAGAAATACCAATCTCGCGTTGGAACGTGGACGGCTACTATGACCGAGAACCGGGAGATGATTATAAATACTATGTTAGAAATATCGGTGCGATAGAAGACGTAGATCAATTTGACGCATTATTTTTTGGCATAGCACCAAAAGAAGCGGAAAGCCTAGACCCGCAACAGAGATTACTTCTAGAAGTTACGTGGGAGACTCTAGAAAACGCCGGAATCAGACCTGAAGAGCTGTTCAACAAGCGTACAGGAGTATTTGTAGGAATATCCAATGTTGATTATGCGCATGTTATATCTAAAGTCGATGCATACGCCGGAACCGGAACGGTGGCTAGCACGGCTGCCGGCCGCATTTCATACACGTTAGGACTAAAAGGACCGTGCATGGCAATTGATACAGCGTGTTCTTCGGCTCTCGTAGCGATACACGTAGCGTGTCAAAGTTTAAGAGCGAGGGAGAGCGAAACAGCGATAGTGGGAGGGGTAAATTTGATTCTTTCGCCGCGCTCGATGATCGCGATGAGTAAGCTTAAGGCGATATCCCCGGACGGAAGGTGTAAGACATTCGATGCATCTGCTGACGGATACGGAAGAGGGGAGGGCTGCGGTATTTTGGTCCTAAAGCGAATAGCAGATGCGCAACGTGATAAGAACGATATCTACGCTATCATTAGAGGCAGCGCGATCAATCAGGATGGACAAAGCAACGGACTAACGGCTCCCAATGGACCTTCTCAGAGTGCAGTGATTAGAGAAGCGATTAGGAAAGCGGGAGTTGAAACAAGAGAGATTGGTTACGTTGAAGCTCACGGAACCGGTACCGTTCTCGGCGATCCCGTAGAGATACATGCACTCGACGAAATTGTACGCCAAGGACGAACGGATGAACAACCGGTTATCGTAGGCTCGGTGAAAACTAATATTGGTCATTTGGAAGCTGCAGCGGGCGTAGCGAGCGTAATAAAATCGGTATTATGTATAAGAAATGGCGAGATTCCCGCGCATTTACATTTAAAAAAGCGGAGCCCGCACATTCGGTGGGATAAATTACGGATACGAATACCTACGGAACATACTGCATGGCCGAATTATTATTCCTCTAGAATAGCCGGAGTTAGCGCGTTTGGCTTTAGCGGCACGAATGTGCATATGATATTGGAAGAAGCGCCCGGTTCAGAAGAGAGTTCGAGGAAGGGGGATATTTTAGCTATCTATCGGGGTCCTTATCTTTTGGTTCTCTCTGCTAAAGACGATACGGCGCTAGGCCAACAAGCCAGGAATTACGCGTCGCATATAGAGTCTCATCCGGAGCAGTCGGTAGCGGACGTCTGCTATAGCGCGGCGGTTACGAGAACCCATTTCGACCATCGTCTATCGGTCGTGGCATCAGATCGTGAGCAAGTCGTACAAGAGCTCAAAGATT
>JAFGIB010000196.1 GCA_016929805.1 Deltaproteobacteria bacterium
AAAATTCCTATCGAAATCGACTAGGTTTACAGTGTTACGATCGAGTTATAGTGTGGTGACCAAAATATGAGGGGATCTCTCAGGGCGCGCGGAGCTTTTCTCGGACCCGAGCTTAGTGCACCCTAAGTGAGGTCTAAAAAAAAGTGAGCACGCCCTTAGTTCGCGCGATTTTTCGCGAGCGAAGCGCTTTACGCCGACGGATTTTTTGCAACGTTAAGGGCTCGCGAAAAAAAATTTTACGTTTTTTCGCCCAGATTGGGATTGAGTGTCGTATTGCCGATTGAGCGAAACCGCAGGAATGTTAGGGATATTTTGAGGATCTCGCGATTGAGGAAATGTGACAATCCGCCCAATATGGGATGAAAAAAGTGAAGTTATTTTTACGCGAGCCCTAAGGTAAATACAGCAGTGCACGCGCCTTACAATCATAGAGTCGGAAGCGGAATAGCTCTTTACAGCCTTGCGTTGATGACGACCGAGATAATTCTCACCCGATTGTTCTCGGTTATCGTCTGGCACCACTTCGCCTTTTTTGCCATATCCGTAGCGCTATTCGGGACCGGCGTTGCCTCGTTCCTTGTTTACCTGCGACAACGGCGCTTGCCACCGGAACAAACCGAGGATCTGCTCGCGCGATTCGGCGTTGCCCTCGCGTTTTCCATCATCGCTGTTGATATTATCCTTCTTAACGTCGCCCCCGACTGGTTCGGCGATTTTGGCATAAATCCCTATACCGCGATCACATTTAGGTTGCTCGCTCTGTTCGTTATTACGGCGACGCCGTTTTTTTTTGGCGGGATGGCCTTAAGTCTCGCGATGACCCGGTACGCGCCGCAGGTTCACCGCCTCTATTTCTGGGATCTCTTCGGGGCCGGCGTCGGATGTCTTGTGGTAATTCCAGCGCTTGATCTATTGGGTGGTCCTCTGGCGTTGCTGGTTTCCGCCTTTATCGCCGGACTAGCGGCGGCGCTGTTTTCGCTTTCGTCTCTTTATTCGGGTCGAAAAATTTTGAATCTGGTTTCCGTGGCCGCCATGGTCGCGGCGCTAGTGGTTGGCTCGTTGAATTCAGCAGTTCATTGGCTCGATATCCGTGTGGCCAAGGGCATCGATCTCACGGTGTATAAGCCGGAATACAACCGGTGGAATTCCTTTTCCATGGTATCGGTATTCGGCAACTACAAGCTAGCGGGATGGGGCCTTAGCCCGCTTTATTGGGCTTCGATTCCCCAGCAAAAAACCCTGGTCATAGACATGAACGCCTTGACGCCTATCATTCGATTCGACGGTTCGTTGAGCAAAGTGAACCAGGTGTTTTTCGACCTCAGCGCGCTTGTTTATCGCTTGCGTCCCGAACCCGAGCACGTCTGTATCATCGGCGCCGGAGGCGGAAAGGACGTGTTGGCCGCCTTGACGGCCAAGGCCAAGCACGTGACCGGGGTTGAAATCAATCCGCTGATCGTCGAAGAGGTCATGAAGCAGAAATACCGAGAGTTCTCCGGCGGCCTTTATTTGCGTAATGACGTCTCCATTCACGTGGCGGACGGCAGAAGCTTCATTAGGCGAACTGCACAACGTTTCGACGTGATTTTGCTCAGTATGGTGGATACGTCGGCCGCGACAGCCGCGGGGGCCTACGCGCTTACGGAAAACGGTCTCTATACCTCCAACGCGTTTCGCGACTATTTGTCGCGGCTGAAGCCCGGCGGAATTCTATCGGTTTCGACCGTTTCGCTCACTGGGCTGTCTTCGGGCGCGCGCTTGGCCGCGTTGGCGCGCGAAGCGCTCTTATCGCTAGGCAGCGATCCGGCACGTTCCGTCTTGATCGCTCAGGCGGAATGGGCCCAGGTTCACCGAGGCATACTTCATGACGTTTTGATCAAACCCGGGGGGTTTTCCCGAGCGGAGATCGATGAGTTTCGAAATGCGGTCGCCTTGCTCTATTTCATCCCCGGCTATGTGCCGGGTTATCCGTATTCGATGCGCAATTTAGAGCAGTATTGGATCACCCAGATCTTAACGGTTCGAGACGACGCGACGTTGGCGAAGGAGATGGATGGGTGGCCTCTCGACGTCACCTCGGTGGACGATAGCCGTCCCTTCTTCGGCTATCAAAACCGCCTTCGATACATATTGCCGGCCTTGTTGTCACAAACCGGCAGCGAACATCTTTTCGGTAATGGCCTGATGATTCTGGCCAAGGTCGCGTTGGTGGCGTTTTTCATGGTGGGTCTATTTCTGCTCGGTCCCGCGATACTCGCTAGAGGCGAGCTTCGCGAGGGAACGGGAAGGCTGCTTTGGGATCTCGCTTATGTGTCGTGTTTAGGCATGGGCTTCATGTTTCTGGAGATCGCTCTGATACAACGTCTAATGCTTTTTTTGGGGAATCCGACCTACGCGCTGACCGTCGTTTTATTTGTTCTATTAGTATTTGGGGGTATTGGAAGCCGGTTGCTTGCTCGGCGCGCGGCCGATGGCTCCACCCGTCACCTACTCATTCTTCTCGCCGCGCTCATCGCGTACACGCTCCTTGTCGGCGCGACGCTCGGCGTGATTTTCGACCAGACGCGTTCGTGGGAGCCACTCGGTCGCGCCGCTCTGACCGCATCGATAATGGCTCCCATCGGTTTGTTGTTGGGCGTGCCTTTTCCAGCCGCGCTGCGCGTGGTCGCTCGACGGGCCGGCGGGCGAATTCCCTGGTTGTGGAGCGTCAACAGCGCGACCTCTGTTCTCGGCTCGGTCATCGCTACCGTCACCTCACTGCACGCCGGTATTCCCGTTACCCTAGCGGCTGGAGTATTGCTTTATGGCTGCGCGGCTGTGCTTTGGTTCGGCATAAAACGAGCCTAGAGCGCCGATCGGTTTGAAAACGTAACGCCTTCGCGGTGTTATCGGTCTATCTGGTACCTTCTCAAAAAGTCGTGGCGAGCAGATGAAGATACCTGAAAGCAGCCCAACCTGCCCCTGCCCGTGCCCCTGCCCGTGCCTGTTTTTTACAACCGGGATTACTTACCGTGCGTGATGCAATCGTGCTGAAATCAATACCGTTCTCATTTTGAGTTGCTTGGGCAGGGGCATGGGCACGGGCACGTTGAGCTACTCTCAGATTTTCTCATCCGCTCGGCACCGCTTTTTAAGAACTTCCAGCTAACCTCGATAAACACCGCGAATGCATTTACGTTTCAAACCGTGCTCTAGGAAATACGGATGCAGACCTTGCCGAAGTGCTTTTGAGACTGCATATAGCGCATCGCGTCAGGCGCTTGATCAAAGGAAAATACGCGATCGATTACCGGACGCATAGCGTTGTGCTCGATCGCCCGGTTCATCGCTTCAAAGCTGTCGCGATGTCCGACGAAAATGCCTTGAACCGTGAGCGCTCCCGAGATGAAATAACGAAGATTAACCGGGGTTGATAACCCGCTCAGCACGCCGATGATGCTAATACGGCCTTTAGGACGAACCGCCTTAAACGATTGTTCCAAGGTATCGGCTCCGCCGACCTCGATAACGTGATCTACGCCGATCTCATCTGTTATGCTTTTCGCGAGTTTTCCCCATTCTGCTTGTTGCTTGTAATTGATCGTCCGATAGGCGCCTAGCTCTTTGAGTTTTTCAATTTTTTCTTCACTTCCCGAGGTCGCGATCACCCGCGCTCCGAATAGCTCGGCGAATTGCAGCGCGAAGGTCGATACGCCGCCGGTTCCTTGGGTCAATATCGTATCTCCCGCTTTGATCCCGCCTTCGGTGACGAGCGCTGTCCACGCGGTAAGCGCAGCGCACGGCAGGGTAGCCGCCTCTTCGTCCGTCAAGTGTTTGGGCGCTCGCACGAGCCCTTCTGAATCCAACAGCATATATTCGCAAAGCGCGCCGTCGATAGGCGAACCGAGCGTCGAGCGCATTTCGTCCAACGTCGGCGTGCCTTTAATCCAGCGTTGAAAAAAAGTCGTGCATACGCGATCGCCTTTTTGTAGCCGGGTCACTCCCGCTCCTAGCTCGTGTACGACGCCGACGCCGTCCGAGAGCGGCACCAAGCCCGGCTTTTGCTTGGGATCGTAAAGCCCTTGAGTAACCAGAAGGTCTCGATAATTAAGCGACGCGGCCTTCATCTTGACCGTGACCTGAAACGGACCCGGCGTCGGAATTTCCGCATTGACCAACGTTAAATTATCGATGCCGAAAGCGCCCTTGATGATGAATTTTTTAGCCATTTTTTTTAGTATTCTTAGCAGTATCACAACGCCCGCGCCCGATCCGATGATTCGGATCTATATCCGAGCTGCTGTTACGCTATAGTCCTGCGAGTTGATCGACGCAACCGGCAATCATAGCCTCGTCATGGGGTTTGTTTTGGAGATTTCGTAGCCAATAGATGGCATGTAAAAAGCAAAGTTGCCTTTGCGCGATCTCTATGGGTTCAGTTCTCGTCGAATTACTCTCCCGGTAGCCCGTCGTCGACGTAAACCACAACGAGTCTCGATAATCCTCACGGTTTCTGTCTTGTCGGCGTGTTCGGCGCATCAGGGAACGTCGCGCGAAACTTGAGGTTTTTATTGGTAAGTGTAACAATTTCCGCTTAGGACTAGGTGCAAGACGGTTGCAAGGCAGCGGCCGTTGTAGCTTCCTTACGGAGGTTCTCAGGGGTATGTTTAAGTACAACGCAATACATGCTCGTTTGTCCTATAGAGAAAGATCGTGTTTTCTTACGATCCGATGTCGCTATGCCCGATTCAGCGCTGCGGAAGGTAAACGGCCGTTTAGTCCTAGAGTAACTCGTATGATATTGGCAAATTGCTCAGTCGGACCTTGGATATATCCCGGATCCGCCGTTTCCCGATAGATAGCCCAATGACTGATACTCAATCGATTCGGTTCCTAGGAGTCGCCGTAGCGATGTTACTCGTTTGTTCGGGCGTTCGCGCGGAACCTGTCTTAGTCAACGTCGAGGTTACCGGCGCCTTACCATTAACAGAACCGCAGACGGCTCTCTTCAATCCGGGCGGTAGTGTCGCCGCGGGTTTGCTTTATCCATTTCATTCCATGCTGCTCGGGGGCGTTCGAACGCGTCTAGGATTACTTCTCGATGCCTCTTCAACATCGGACGACGCGGATCGCGAGAGTTGGGCGGACCGCGCGACCGGCGGTTTCGGGGCTTTGGGTGCCGTATTGCGCTTTCGTCCTTTCGGCGGTGGCGACGACGTGCGCCGCGGTACGGGGCTTTTTCTCGAGGCGGCCGGTGGCGGCGCGTTAACCGGCGAGCTCATACGGCCGAGCTTTGACGCCGGCCTTGGTTGGGGATTTGAGCTCGGTATCGTGGATATCGCGCCCACGGTGCGCTTTTTTCAGGTGATTCACAACGGCGACCTGGACGACCGCGACGGTCGACTGCTCTTATTCGGCGCCGAGCTTTCCTTCTTCGACGCCAGAATGGTGGTGGTAAAGCCTCCGGAGCCTCCCAAGGATCGGGATCGAGACGGTATACCGGACTTAGAGGATAGTTGCCCCGACGATCCGGAAGATGTCGACGGATTTAAGGACGAGGACGGCTGTCCGGACCCGGACAACGATAACGATAGCATTGAAGACAAGGTGGATAAGTGCCCGAACGACCCGGAAGATTTCGACGACTTTCAGGACGACGACGGGTGTCCGGATCCGGATAACGATAACGATGGCTTTTTAGATCCGGACGACAGTTGTCCAAACGAGCCCGAGACCGTAAACGGCAACAAAGACTATGACGGCTGCCCGGACGAGGGCCTGATCGAGCTCGTCAACGACCGGATCGTGCTCGAGGAGAGGGTTTTGTTTGATCTATCGCGCGCTCGTATCAAGCGCGCCGCAAAGCCGATCTTACGAGCGATTAAAGAGCTTCAAGCACAACACCCGGAGTGGATCTCGCTGCGCATCGAAGGTCACGCGGACATTCAGGGCGATCCCGAGTTCAATCAAGAGTTGAGCGAACGCCGAGCGGCCAATGTACGGGACGAATTGGTGAAACTCGGTATTCCGGAAAAGATGATCGACGCCGTCGGTTACGGGTCCACGCGTTTGCGCGACAAGCGATTGGATGAAGAAGGTCACCAGAGAAATCGCCGGGTTGAGTTCGTCGTGATGGCGCGGCAACAGCCCCTTACTGCGGACAAGAAGTCGGAACCCGGAGCGGAGATCGGCGACGGCAAGGAGACTCCCGATGTCAACGCGCTGCAACCCGCCGACGAAAAACCAACCGAAGAAGAGGTCGAAAATACGGTAGAGACCGAAGTCAAAGAGAAGGGCGAAACCGCGAAAGACGAAGAGGCTAAAAAGATATCTCCTGAGATAGGCCGATCAAAAGCCGGTAGCGAGAAGCAGGCCAAAGACAAAACGTCGGGAACGAAGGAGGAAGCGAAATGAGCGGCGGTATTCGATTGTCCCCGTCGAAAATACTGAAAAACACTTGTTTTAGGCGATCTCACCTATCATTCGCGAAAGTCTTTCCGCTTTCCTTCGTAATCATCGGTTTATTGCTCGGTTGTCTCGATCCGATCGTCGGAGCGGAGTGTCGCGAGGGACTACACTATTGTAACGGCGAGTGTATTAAGTTCGATACCTATGAAAACTGCGGCGCATGCGGATACAATTGCGGACCTTTTATCTGTGTAGACGGCCGTTGCGATTGGACTCAGTGGCGTACAGATTCCGGCTACTCCCCGACGGACGCGGGGGTGGACGGCGACATGGATAGCGGGCCCGACGCGAACCAAGGCGACGCCTCGGATTCCGGTCCGACCGATGTCGCGGATACCAGCCTTCCGGAAGACGTCGGCCTGACCGATGCTTGTCCGATCGGCCAGATGGAGTGTGACGGCGAGTGCGTGTCGTCGAGCGCCGAACACTGCGGAAGTTGCGATAACGCATGTGAGCCGGGCGAGTTCTGCGCCGGTGGTCAATGCGTCGGCGAATGCGAAAACAACTTAACTCTATGCGGCACCGTCTGTGTCGACACTTTGTGGGATCCGAACCACTGCGGAAGGTGCAACAACCGCTGTCTCAGCGGAATCTGCGCCGCCGGCGCGTGCGCCGACGCGACCGCGGGTCACCTGGTGGTTATCGGTCACAACTTTTCGAACGCGACCACGGTCATGCAGCGACTCGCGGGCAATTCCGTGTTTCTAGCGGTCGGCGCGCCTGTCAGGGTATTGGTTTTCGAAGGCGACGCGTTGCCTGAATCGATAGAGGGAACCGACCGTGCCGTCGAGGTAGTCGCGAACCAGAACGGGCGTACTTGGGAAAGGCGGGCCGCGATCGACGGCCTGGTCACGCTACAGCTCGCTACCGCTGATGTGTTTCTCGTCTACGCCCAACAAAACGCGACGAATAGCGAGTTGGAAAAGTATGGGGAATCGTGGGGCCTCGCCCTTACCGGGTTTTTACGCCAAGGCGGTGTTGTGGTTCTGTTCGACGGAGCGGGCGATAACCAAGGCACGTACCAGATTCTACAGCCGGCGCAGATCTTTCAGGCCGACGAAATTGCGGAAATCTCCGGCGGAACAACCCTGACGGTTGAAGACCTTAGTGACCAGATAGCGCTTAACGTGCCGCAGCGGTATGTCTCTAGAGGAGAAACGGTCTTTTTTGATTCGGTTAGCACTCCGGGTAATGTCGTGGTTCGAGACCCGGACGAAATGCCTGTAATCGTTCATCGCGTGATTTTTAACTAGGTTTGTTTGCGGTCTCTCTATGTGCGGGCGGTACGCGCTTTACACCGATACTTACGAATGGTCCGATCTGGCTGTTCCTTGGATTTTTGAAGAGGGCTTTAGCTGGACCGCGAGTTACAATATCGCCCCGAGCACGACGGCCCCAATCGTACTAAATCTCGATCAACCGATTATCGCGCGTTGCCGATGGGGTCTTGTCCCTCCCTGGTCAAAGGATCCGCTCGCGGGCAATCGAATGATCAATGCGCGAGCCGAGACAATCGGAGAGAAGCCCGTGTTTCGCGAGCCTTTCAAGAAAAGGCGTTGCGTGGTGCTGGCAGATGGTTTTTTTGAGTGGAAAAAAAACGGTCGAATAAAAATACCGATATATGTCACAACGCTAAAAAAGCGGATTTTGGGCTTTGCCGGATTGTGGGAAAATCACAGATCTGCAGCCGGCGAGCTGATTCGGACCTTTACCATCATTACGACCCGGCCCAATCGTCTTATAGCGCCCATCCACGACCGCATGCCGGTCATTCTCTCACCGGATAGATTTCACGATTGGTTAGGGCCGAATCCGCGGCAGTTGAACTCTTTGCTTTCTCTGCTCGTGCCCTTTCCGGCGGAAGCGCTACATGCCTTTCCGGTTTCCGGTTTTGTGAACAACCCCGCTAATAACAGCCCCGAGTGTATAAAACCGGCCGGCGACCGGTAAAAAGAGGTAAGTCTTCACGCCGCAAACACGTGGGCGGCCGATTCGCCGGTAATACGAAGCGCACGCGTAGGGCCGCCGAGGATGAACCTTGCTATAAGCGACGGCGGTCCGCGGAAAAGGAACCGCGAAACCGCGTAATCATCTAAAAAAAGCCAAAGGCAACGATAAATCTCGCTTTGGATTCTTCGCTTTGCCAGAAATGATGTGTTTGCCGCGGTGCTTTAAGAAGGTACGTGCGGGTTGACCTCGGATCGGAAACGCTCGCTCGTTCCGGCGCGAAATGCCGCGGGCGATTTGGCGATCGTCTATATCGAGGGTATATTATAGAGTACATTCACCGACAGTTAGGGAGATTGTTGTATGGATAGCGCATATTTTTTTATTCGCCGTCTTTCTCTCGCAGTGGCGGTTTCTCTAACGGCTCTTTTTGTCTCGCCCGCGGGAGCGCAAAAAGGGCCTCTTATCGAGCGTATTGAGCCGACTGCCGGACCGCCGGGATCTTTCGTTCAAATTATCGGCCGACGGTTTGAGCAAGGAGCGAAAGTCAAAATAGACCGAGTCGATTTGATGCTCGAGCGCGTTACGCCGTACCGAATTACAGCGCGGATTCCCGAATCGGCGACGACGGGTCGAATTTCGATTGATTGCGGCTCTGTAAGGGTTGTCGGCCCTGAGTTTAGAGTAATCGAGCCCCCCTCCGCTCCTAAGATAGTCAGAATTTTCCCGCAGCAAGGTCCACCAGGTTCCGAGGTGTCGATCGTGGGTCATAATTTTTCTCCGTGGCCGGCGCAGAATCTGGCTTCGCTCGGTACCCATCCTGTCGTCGTCAGATTTGCCTCGCCCCTTGAGTTGCGAATCGTCGTACCGGAAACCGCGGAATCGGGTCGGCTTCGCGTCGAGGTAGTCAACGCGGGAACAGCGGAGAGTCAGGCGTTTTTTACCGTTACCGCGGCTACGGCGATCTCCGGTTTTGAGCCTCGCGTCGGCGGTCCGGGAACCCGGGTAGCGATTACTGGACAGGGATTCAAGAGACGAATTGAAGACAATCGCGTTTACTTGAACAACCAACCGGTTAAGGTCGTCAGCGCGCGCGAAGACGGGCTAATAGTGGAAATACCGAAGAGGGCCTCGACAGGTCCTTTTCTAGTCGACGTGCGCGGAGCCGGCCGCTCGTATTCAAAGGAGGCTTTCGCCGTTCAATATCGACCAACAATCGTTGGTTTCACACCTGTCGAAGGTTCGTCGGGAACCTCACTGACGATTCGGGGAACGAACTTCGGCACCGATCCGAGCAATGTAGAGGTACATCTCGGAGCTGTGCCCGTACAAGTAGTCAAGGCGGATAAGACCGAGCTCGTCGTTGAAGTGCCGCCCGGCGCGGAGTCCGGAAGGGTTTCGGTGTTAGCGCATCGCGTGGGTCCAGCCGTATCCGAGGACTTGTTCAATGTTCTACAACCTTTGCGTATTGACCGTTTTAATCCCAATTCAGGACCCGCCGAGACGATCGTCACTATCGAAGGGTCTGGTTTTTCCTCTATTTTGGAAAATAACGTCGTTCGCTTAGGAGCCCGAGCATTGAAGGTGCTTGCGGCCGCGCCGACGCGGTTACAAGTGCGGGTCTCGGCAGGAGCGAGCTCTGTTTTTACGGTCAGCGTTCGGGGCGGAGGGTCAATACGGACAACCGATCCCTTTGTCGTTACCGTACCGCCGCGAATCGCCAGCTTTGAGCCGCAAGGGGGTGGGGTTGGAAGCGATATTACCGTTCGGGGTAGCGGCTTCGGGACCAATGCATCGGTTCTTCGGGCCAGCCTGGGTGATAAGCAAATGGAGGTACGGTCGGTGCGGGACGATATCGCGGTGGTTCGTGTGCCTGCCGCTGCTCGGTCAGGACCGATTCGATTTACCGTTCCATTGCAGGGGACGAGCGTGTCGGAAACCGATTTTCGGGTGGTCAGCTCCTCGGAAACCGAAGAAAAAGAGTAGCACACTGATGAATTGGCCGCTGTCGCAGCCGAACAGCAGTACCCCCCTGAACAGTTACTCGCCGCCAAACACCAGTACCCTCCCGAACGGTTACGATTTTTTAGACGCGAAGGTTAATACTTCTCTTGTTCCGCGCTATAGTGCCGGGATTTACCTCGGAGGTGGAGCGGTGATCACAGAAGGGTTATTTGAAGCGCTTACTTTTGACGATGCGTTATTGGTTCCGGCGTACTCCGAGATTACTCCGGCGGAGAGCGACGTTAAAACGCGTCTAACGCGACGGTTGGATATCAAGATACCGATTATTTCGGCTGCAATGGACACGGTTACCGGGTCTCGCATGGCGATTAGCGTGGCCAGGGAAGGCGGTATAGGAATCCTGCATAAGAACCTCACAATGGAGGAACAGGCCAAAGAGGTTCAAAAAGTCAAGCGGGCTGAAAGCGGTATGGTCGTGGATCCGGTAACGATCTCTCCTTCGCAAAGCTTGAAGGAAGTTCTTGAGATCATGCGGTCGCGCAATATTTCAGGTTTGCCCGTGGTCGAGGACGGCCGTCCCGTGGGAATTCTTACCAGCCGAGATGTTCGCTTCGAAAAGAACCTGAATCAGCCGGTTGAAAGGTTGATGACCCGCGAGCTAGTAACCGTACCACCCATGGTCACCCAAGAGCAAGCGCGAGAGATGCTGCATAAACACCGAATTGAAAAGCTATTGGTGGTTGACGAAGATGGCCGCTTGGTCGGATTGATTACGGTTCGGGATTTGATGCAGGCAGAGCGCTTTCCCAACGCGATCAAGGATAATCTGAGTCGCTTGAGGGTCGGTGCCGCGCTCGGAGTTGGACCCGATCGCAAGGATCGGGCCGCCGCCCTGGTCGCCGCCGGCGTCGATGTTCTCGTAATCGATACCGCGCACGGTCACAGTAGAAACGTGATTGAGGCGATTGATCAAACCCGTTCCGAGCATCCCGACACTCAGATCATAGCGGGAAACGTGGCGACCGCCGAGGCGACGGAGATGTTGATCAAAGCGGGTGTTGATGGGGTAAAAGTAGGGATTGGGCCAGGATCGATCTGTACCACCCGCGTCGTAGCTGGCGTCGGCGTACCCCAGCTTAGCGCGATCGCACAATGCGCCCGAGCGGCGGCTAAGTTCGATGTACCCATTATCGCAGACGGAGGAATCAAGTATTCCGGCGATATGGTCAAAGCGCTCGCCGCGGGTGCGCATTCGGTCATGATCGGTTCGTTGTTCGCCGGTACCGACGAGGCTCCGGGAGATCGCGTATTATTCGAGGGGCGTTCCTATAAGATACACCGCGGTATGGGTTCGCTTGGAGCGATGAAAAAGGGGTCAAAAGAGCGTTACTCGCAGGGCGATATCGAAGATATTGAAAAGCTCGTTCCAGAGGGTATCGAGGGGCGCGTACCTTATAGTGGGCCGGTTTCGGCCGTGATCTACCAACTGGTGGGCGGATTGCGCGCGGGAATGGGATATACGGGTTGTAGAACCATAATGGAGCTGCAGAAAAAGGCGCGCTTCGTTCGACAGACCCCTCAAGGGTTACGAGAGAGTCATGTCCACGGTGTCGTGGTTACGCAAGAAGCGCCGAACTACGGAACCTCGCGGTAGGTTGGACACCCCCCCTCCCCTAGGAGTTTTGAACCAGCTCTTCCGCTTTTCCTTTTTCGTTGACGTTGAGTTGCCCCCACGGGTGCTGCTCGATTATCTTATCCGCCAATTCTCGCAGCTCGGGGCTCAGCTTTCGTTTGCTTGCCGCCTTTAGAGCAGTCGCAAACTCGAGAGCGGTTGTAAAACGTTTTGTTCTGTCTTTGGCCAGGCCGATGGCGAGAACCTGATCGACCTCGCGTGGGATTCCGCGTGTCGCGGTCGACGGCCGTTCAGGATTGCGATATACGATGTCAAACATGATTTGGGGAGTGCTTTGTCCCGAGAACGCAGGACGCCCGGTAAGCACGCGGTAAATCACGGCGGCCATCGCGAAGATATCGCTGCGACTGTCTACATTCGTATTTTTGGCTTGCTCCGGCGACATATAACGAGGCGTTCCCACGGCTCCCTCGCGGGTTAACGTTTTGCCCGAGTCGCGAAGTTTTGAAACACCGAAATCCAAGATTTTCCACGATGTTTTTCCGTTTTCATCCCTGGCACGAAAGATATTATAGGGTTTTAAGTCTCGGTGGATAACGCCCGCCTCGTGCGCGTATTGCAGGCCCTCGGCCATATCCTCGGCCAACGCGACGACTTCCTTTAGAGAAAGGTGGTCATCTTTGCGCAAGACCGCGCCGAGGTCTTCGCCTTCCAGCCTCTCCATCGAGATAAACGGCGAATCATCCGCAAGCTTGCCGACCTCATAGACCTCGACTAGATTCGGGTGCACTAGCTGTCTACCGATATCACTCTCACGTACGAACCGTTCAAACAGCTTCTGATCATCCATGGCGTCCGCCTGCAGCAACTTGACCGCCGCGGGCTTGCGAGTCTCGATATTTTCGGCTTCGTAGACCTCTCCCATCGCGCCGACGCCGATAATTGTTCCTAATTGATAAGGCCCGGCCATCGAACCGGTGTAGCGTCCGGGCTTGCCGATTGCGAGCCGCAACGCGTGATCGAGCTGATTCTGGGCTTCGGCCAACAACGCTCCGCGTTGCTGCGCGACTAATAGCATTTCGTTCGACTGCCGAATCGCTTGATACATGCTCGAACGAGCCACGCGCGCCAGCCATAAGGTAAAGCAGAGAACGAGCGCGATGCCGACGATGGCGAAAAGCCGGTGTGGGAGACCGACATCGTCTGCGGGAAAAAGACCTCTATCCTTGATCACTGAGAAAGCGGTTAACGAGGCGAGTAAAACGATACTGCTGATGGTGAAGACGGGGAAAAGATATCCGTATACACGGTCTTTCGACTGCCCGAAGAAGTAGATGCCCAGAGTGACCACGGCGGCGATCGGAGAGAAAAAACCGAAGTAATACATCACAAAAATGACGCCGGATAGCAGTACATATCCGTATATACGATGGATACGTTGCGTATATCGATTCGGGTTACGCGAGATATACCAGATCCAAAACGACACCAATCCCATGACGAACATCGCGGCGATACACATATACTTAGCCAGGGGATCGCCGCCTAAGAACATCACAATAACAGACACCGATATGGCGGCGATACCAATGGCGCGCG
Source organism: Deltaproteobacteria bacterium (assembly GCA_016929805.1). Lineage (GTDB taxonomy): Bacteria > Myxococcota_A > Polyangia > Polyangiales > JAFGIB01 > JAFGIB01. Next base: position 13,592 of record JAFGIB010000196.1, read on the forward strand.
AGAATCCGTGGGCTCGGGTCGCCTCGTCGATCGCCATGGCTTCGGCGATCGCTCCGTCAGCGTTGCTCGTCGAGCTATGCCCGTGCGACGCGCTCGAGCTCGGTGTGACACGTGAGGCCAGCGACTTACCCGATGTGCTCGAACTTTGACCCGTCTCTTCCGAGATAAAGTGCTTTCTCTCCGAGGCTTTTAAGCGGTGCCAACGGGTAACAGTCACCTCGGTCGGTGAACTGGTACCGGGTTCGTTTCGTTCTCTCATCCGTTCGCGTCGTTCGTGTTCGTGGCGATTATCACCCTTATAATAAAGATTATACAACATTTGATGATGATTTCACCTTAAACCTTGCATTGCGGCCGCGGGCTAGATTCTTTGAAACAACCTCGTGGATATCTTTCGTGATGAGTCCGTCGGCGATGTCGACCACATCGGACTACAAAGTCGTTTTAGGACGTTAGTCGCCACAACGATTCTTTACTAAAAAAATTGCGCGCCGCCGTCGGAATAACGCCGTGAACCGGATCGATTATTTATCGGGGCCCAAAGACGCTACTCGCGGTTGAAGTAGCGTATTACCATCGGCTATAGCCTCAGCGTCGTGGGTTCGCGTCTGTATGGCGCTCGATCATCGATCGCGCTCGGTTGCGCGCTACTGATTCGGGCTTAGAGCGTGTTTCATAAGTTCCTCCGCTCGTCTTTCGGGCGGGACGGCCCGATCTGCGGCGTCGCTCGCTCCTCGAAATAGCGCTGCTAGTGCTTCGTCGCGGCTCCTTGCATCTTGCACCGTCGCGCTCCGAAATACTCGGTCGGACCTTATTAAACACGCTCTTAGAAACTTCATACCTATAGCCCGATCGAGAGATACAGCGCGATCCTCTTTGTATGAATCTCGATTACAGACAAAGTAGAGAAAATAGAAAGTATAGGCGACATTGTACCGATGTTGCACAAAAGTTACTAGGACTCGTGTCAAAACAAACGTTGCGTTTGGCGCCCAGATTTCGGTCAGATTTGTCTCGATCCGATTTTGCGAAACCGGAGGAATAGCAGCGCTATTTCGAGGATTTCGCAAAATCGAATGGTGCTTCTTAAAGAATGGTGGCGAAATAACCTGGGAACGCGCGCGTAGGCGACGAGAGATTTCTTTTTGAGAACTCTCGCTTCGCTCGAAATGACATGTCTGTAGCCGCTTTTTGAAGTCACTCCATCGTCTCGAAAGCGAGCTTACAGTAACCGCTTCTTTTATAAGGGTTTTGTTCTACCCGACGGGAAACCCCTCCGGTTCCTAGCGAGACCAGGCACGCTTAAGACCCGTTAGCGTATCGGCAGAGAATCAGGTGTGCTTGTCGCTTTAAACTTTTTGACAATTTGCCACACGCGCTTGAAAGTTAGCGCCTATCTGACACAAAATCGCTACGAATCGGCGGGTAAACCCACTCAATTACGCGCTGTTTATCTCGGCATACGATTTGCAGAACGTTTGGTGATTATGGTTTCCTACGTTAAAAATCGAGTTCTTGGACTCGCGCTTGTGGTGGTTCTTCTGGCCGGTTGCGCGCACGACTATTTGCCGGATACGACCGTCGAGGATACCGAAGAAAACCGAAGGGTTTTACAATTCGTAGAGGAGTATCGACGAGCGGTCGAATCGCGCGACATGAGTCGGTTACTCTCTTTAACCTCGGTAAACTACTTCGACGATATGGGAACTCCCGTCGGTGATGACGATATAGATTACGAGACGCTACAGAAAGAGCTAAGGCGGTTACGATCGGAGGTTTTGGACGCGCGTTATCAGATTCGCTATCAAGGTGTAACCTACCTCGCGGATCGTGCGCTTATCGATATTTTATATACCGGATGGTTTCGGGTTAATACGGCAGAAGGACCACAATGGAGGCGCCGCCTGACTCCCCACAGACTGGTGGTCGCCTTGGAAGCGGGTCGGTATAAAATCGTCTCGGGTATCTAGGCCGCTATCGATCGATTCGCGGATTCGTCGCGCAGGTCGCCGCGCGGCATAATACAAGACGCGACGAAATAAAGGTAACCGTTTAGGGGGGTACTGCTGTTTGACTACGACGGCGGCCGATTTATCCCGTAAAACCTGCTTTCGTCCTCGCGCCGGCGTACTCGGGTCCTACGGACCCTGTGTACTGCCGCTGGGAAACGTACAGCTTCGCGGACTCGCGTCCGCTCCGCTTTGTGCGTTTCCACCGACAACCGTCAGGTACAGCAAGTACCATCCTCGCCGGCCTTGCGGGCGCGCTCGGTTTTACAGGCGAATTGGCCGCCGACTTGTATGACCCCTGAACGCTTACTATCGCGTTATCCCCCAATTGGGGGATGCTTATCTCGCCACGGGGCCGCCTGTTCGAGTTGCGCGGCGAGGCTCAACAGCGTTTCCTCGTCGCCGAAGCGGCCGGTAAACAGAACCCCGATAGGCAGGTCATCCACGTTCCAGTGCAGCGGAAGCGATATCGACGGCTGCCCCGTTGCATTGGCGAGCGGACAGATGGGGGAGAAAGCCTCCATCTTTTGTACCTCTGACATGAAATCCGAAGAGCTTACGTTCACGTGACCGATCAACGGTGGCGGTGAGCCCACCGTGGAGGTCAACCACACATCATAGGTCTTAAAGAAGCGAGCTATCTCGCGCGCAATCGACTGCAGGCCGGTCACGGCGTTAAGGTATGCGCCGGCCGAGATGCCTTTAGCCATCTCGGCTGCCGCGAGCGTTAATGGCTCAAAACCGTCCTCCCTTGCTTTGATTCCGGTTGAGGTCTCAAAAAAGTTCACGACGCTGGAGATACATGCGAGAAATAACGTGCCGAAGCATACGCGATAGATATCTAAATCAAACGCGGGCCGGGCCGGCTCGACCACGTGGCCGAGGCTCTCGCACAATCGAGCGGCGTTTTCGACCGCGTTGACGCAGTCTTCGTGTAAAGGTCCGCCTTTAACGTCGGTCGTGGAAAAAGCGATGCGCAGCCTGCCGGGATACCGGCGCGCGGCGTCCAGAAACCGACCGACAGGCGGCGGGGCCCAGTATGGGTCTCCTAGATCCGGACCTGCCGTGGCGTCGAGTACCGCCGCCGAGTCTCGAACCGTGCGCGACAAAACGTGTTCTTGAACCGTACCGCTTGCCAAGTCGCCGTAAATCGGCCCAAGCGGATTGCGCGCCCGGGTCGGCTTAAGCCCCACCAAGCCGCAACATGACGACGGAATCCGAATCGAGCCGCCGATATCATTTCCGTGAGCGAACGGAACCATACCGCACGCCACCGCCGCGCCCGATCCGCCGCTCGAGCCACCCGGGATACGGCTGGTATCCCAAGGATTTCGCGTCGGACCGAAGAGCAGCGGCCCGGTGGTGTTGGTTAATCCCAACTCCGAGCAGTTGGTCTTGCCGACGCAGATCAGACCCGCGCGCTTATAACGCGCCACGAGCTCGCTATCGATCGGGCTTATTACATTCAGATTCTTGATCGCTCGGCAGGCTGCGCTTGTGGAAACACCGGCGTGTTGCGCGAGTATATCCTTTAGCATATAAGGAACGCCGCGAAAGGGGCCGTCCGGCAAAACGCCCGCGCACGCTTGACGCGCCATGTCGTCCATTCTCAGTACCACCGCGTTGATTTTAGGATTGTGTTTCTCAATCCGTTCGATACACGCTTCGACCAGCTCAAGCGGTGTGACCTCTCCTTTTTCTATTAGTTCAGCTAAACCCAAGCCGTCGTAACTGGCGTACTCGTCGAATCGCATGTTGTTTCCTCATTGGGGTTGGTTATGCTTATCGAAAACGAACCGGCTTAACCGTAACCCGGATTGCCGTCGATTGGAAAGGACGCTCGGCGATACCATTGGACTTTCGCTCAAAGGTTACGATAGCCAGGCGGTAAATGGAAGGCAAACAGCCGAACGTCGATCGCTTCGAGTTCAAGCCTTGTGTCGCCCCCGCGACTGAACAGCGCCTCTTGCGCGAGACCTTAGCTTTTTTCGATTAACCTTAACGTTGCAGAAAGCGTCGAGCGGAAACGCTAAAAAAGCGATGAAATAAGGGCGCGCGGAACTCTTTTCAGGCCGCAGCTTAGTGCACCCTAGGTGAGGTCAAAAAAGTGAACACGCCCTTAGTTCGCGCTGTTTTTCGCGAGCGAAGCGCTTTACGCCGACGGGGTTTTTGCAACGTTAAGGTTAACTCTTAGCAAGTGCGTCGCAAAAGGAGGTATCGAATTGTCCGGCTTGAAACGATAGATTTTGGATAATGCTGCGTAAAAAGCTTATATTGGTTGTTATTGGAGAAATCACGGTTTCGGCCAAAATGCGATCTAGCGCGAGAATGGCTCGGTTCCGAGTCGGCCCGTAGGTAACGATCTTGGCGATCAGGGGATTGTCAGACGGTGTTATCTCGCTCTCCGGAGCGATGCAGGTTTCGATCCGCAATTTGCCCGGTGTCATCGCCGGCCAGCGCAGTTCGGCGATTTTACCTCGGCGCCGACGCAGGTCGCGAGAGGTCTCTCGCGCGTAAATCCGCGCTTCGACGGCATGGCCCGAGGGCTCCGCTCGCAACGCTTTAACCGGCAGTTTTTCCCCCGCGGCGATCCGTATCTGTAACTCCACGAGATCGAGATCGGTACGTAGCTCGGTAACCGAATGCTCGAGCTGTAATCTCGGTACAAACCCTAAAAAGTAGAAGCGGTTTTCCGCGTCAACGAGAAATTCGACCGTGCCAACACCGTGAAAATCCGCCTCTTTCGCCATGGCGACCGCGGATTCGCAGATCATTTGACGTTTCAAGTCGCCCCGCGTCATTGCGGTGAGGGCGGGAGCCGGAGACTCTTCTAAAAGCTTTCTATGATCTTTTTGGATGCTGCATTCTCGCTCTCCCAGAGCGATACAGCTCCCGTTCTTATCCGCTATAATCTGCACCTCCAGGTGACGCGGCTTTTCGATATAGGACTCGAGATAGAATCCGGTTTGTCCCTCGCGGATATGAGAAGGGTCGCGTCTTACAGCCTGTTCGAGCTGCGCGCCGTTCTCGATAACTCGCAGACCGATTCCCGCTCCACGATAGAGCGCTTTTAGCGCGAGCGGATAGCCGATGCTTTCGGCCAGGTTTCGCGCTTGCTCGACTTCTGTTATCGTGCCGTCCGTGCCTTTTATTATACGTATACCCGAGTTGACCGCGAGGGAACGTGCTTTCGCTTTATTAGCGAGTATTTCCAACGTGTCGGCCTTTGGACCTATAAAGGTCAATCCCGCGTTTTCGACCGCGCGAACGAAGGCCGGTGTTTCAGCAAGCAAATCAACCCCGGGATGGATTGCTTCGGCCTTTGATTTTTTTGCGATATCGACAATCGCTTCTGCGTTAAGATATGACTTGTCGTTCGCTCCCGGCGCGACGCGGTATGCTTCGTTGCATATTTGTACGTGGCGACTGCTTTGATCCGCTTCGTCGTATATTGCGACGGTAGCGATGCCCATGCGTTCACACGTACGCTCGATACGGACCGCGTTTTCTCCACGGTTAGCTATTAGAATTTTCTGGAACATTCTCCGAGCCTCGTTAGTGAAGAGCAAGATATCACGTTATCGCGACTTGACCACGACGGACTGACCGGCCAAACCTCAACTTTAGCTATGACGACATCCGTTCGTTATCAAGGCAAAGAACGCTCGGCCGTTTCTTGCTCTCGCGTGAAAAACCGAGCGAATCGAATGCTTCGAGCACTCAACTACGGCTCCTGGGAGTTATCCGTATTACTGTGCGATGATTCGACCATCCGCGAGCTCAATCGTCGGTATCGAAAAGAGGACCAGCCGACGGATGTTCTTTCCTTTTCTATGGTCGAGGAAGGGCAGATCGAGGCTTATTCGCAAATGCTTGGCGATATCGTCATCTCCGTTCCCACAGCGATTCGACAGGCCGCGGCTAATCAGCACGCGATTCTCGACGAAATCACTATTCTGCTAGCTCACGGCTTGCTTCATCTGCTAGGGTTCGACCATCAAACACGGGTTCAAAAAAGAAAGATGCAGGCGCGGGTCGACATGTTAGTGGCGGCGGCTAACCGATAAGCGATTTCTCAGCATCGTTTAAAAATAACTAGACAAAAGTTAAAGAACGGAATAAGAACATTTTATGTAAAAATGATATTGCCTTTTCGTCAGCGTGGTTATTGCGTGTTTTTGGATAGAAAAACCTCGGTTTTCTCTTTTACCGATCGGGTATTTCCCCGTTTTTTTGCACAGATCTTCGCAAATCCGTGACAATTTCGATAAAAATGCGCTTAATCGCCCGGCACGAAGCATTATTGGCCTTGTTTTTATGATTATTGGCGTGCATATCATGTCGCCATATGGGGTCCGCTAAGGGCTTTGGGTTGGCAACGGAAATGCTTATAGCCATAAAGGAGGAAATCTGATGGCAACCGCTAAGCGAATGAGTAAGGCTCAAATTATCACCGAGATGGCTGAAAAGACCGGACTGAGCAAGAAAGACATACAGAATGTATTCGCCCAGCTACTGGAGCTCATCGAAAGGGAGATAGGTAAGCGCGGGCCGGGCGAATTTGTTATTCCCGATATCATTAAAATGAAGGTGAAGCAGATCGCCGCGCGAAAAGAGCGAAAAGGCATTGATCCGTTCACTAAAGAGGAGCGTACTTTCCCGGCAAAGCCGGCTTCGAAGAAAGTCCGCGCGACCCCGCTAAAACGGCTTAAGGACCTCATCAACTAGCCGCCTCCTCGGCGTATCTTATCGTGGCGCTTCCAGTCGCCTTAGGTTTTTTATTACATTCCCGTAGTCTGGGTTTGTAGACGGTAATGACTTGCCCACGTTTGAGGATTGAGCGGACCTTAACGTTGCAAGAACTCCGCCGGCGTAAACCGCTGTGCTCGCGAAAAATGGCGCGAACAAAGGGCCTGCTCGTTTTTTTTTCTCACTTGGGGTGCACGAAGCTCGGGAAAAAAAGAGTTCTGCGTGCCCTTATTTCATCGCTTTTTTCGCGTTTCCGCTCGACGTTTCTTTCAACGTTAAGGTGGACGCCGGTGACGGCATAAGCGCGGTGCGGAGCAGCCCGAAAAGAACGAGCGCGTGTTTGTAGGATAGAATCGTCCGTACTACTAGACGAGTGTCGATACGATCGACCGTTGCATTAGCGAGCGGCTGATTCATGTCGATAAAAACCACGAGCGGATGGGCCATCACTTTTTTCCGAATACCTTGCCAATATCCTTTTGCCTGCTCGGCCTGTCGTTCTGAGTCGTAAAGTCCCTCGCCGGTCACTAGTATCTGTTTTTCTGGATCTTCGATAACAGATATGCTCAAGCGGGAAGGAATTCCAGTAAGCTCACCGCGGACGAACTGGCGGGCGCCTTCAACGGACAGAGAGAGGGTTTCGCCTTCCTGCATCTCCAGTAGCGCGGAAGCCGGAGGTGGTTCTTCTTCCATTCGGCGCGCACGGCGTTCGGCCAATCCCCGGGCCACCGCGAGTACTCGGGGCAGATCACTCGGACGGGTGATGGCAAAGGTTTCGGGCCCGACCAGCGCGATAATTCGTTCGGTTTCGTCTCGGTTAAACCATGGCGCGACGTCGATTCCGGATTCCGAACGCCATGCTGCCTCTTTACCCCGTAGGGCCGCCAAGCTCGCCACCGCTTTGTGCGCGATCGCCCGACCACCTAGATATTGTCCCGCAATAACCAATCGTGAACGCAATAAATTCGGCGAAGCGACAAAAAGTCGGTTCAGATCGCTTACCGGGTCGATGCCGCTTCCATCGAGGATCAGGTTCCAATCGGGCACGGCTTGTAGCAGCGTTCGTACCTCCGCAGCTAAAGGAGATCGACGCACCCGTTGCATATCGAGGCGAAGGGCAAGCTGCGTGCCGGGCGGGGCAAACGCGGCGAGTTGCGGCGTTCCCGAATCGGGTCGTCCGTAAAGATTCTTGCCCAAACCCTTGTCATCAAACTTCCCTTTTTCTCCGCTGCTTTCGGTACCGGCGTCTCGAGACTGCTCTTTTTTTTTCTTCTGTCTTTTTTTTTCTTTTTCTATCGAGACTACTTCGGTTTTACTTTCGAGCGAAGCTACGGTCGATTCCGGTTTGATCGGATTTCGGGACGATCGGTCGGGTTGAGGCGCCATTAACGCGGTTTTCTCCGTTAGACCAAACTCCACCGCGGCTGGAAGCTCTATTTGAAAACCTACCGAAGGTAGCGAAGAAAGGCCCGCCAAAGAGAGAAAGATTAAGGTATGTATTAATAGCGAGCCACAAAGGCCGACCGTCATGCTCACGCGTTGCCCGGGTGGCGATTTTTTTTTTAGTTTCGGCATCGCGTTAGGCACGGTATTCATTCTAATGCTGCTAATTCTCCATCGGCGAAAACCGCTTTGCTTGCAAAAAAACGCGAGCTAAACGCGCCATCACTCTTTTTAACCTAGCTTAGGGCGCGTTAATCCACGGTCCAGAAAGGTTCGGCGTACGTTTACTTAATCGTTTTTTTCTCGTTTACGCTCGGCCTTTTTTGCATCATTAGGGTTCATTCTGCACCAGCATCCGGTCTATGTCAGGTCATAAGCGAATCGGTCAGAATCGCGTGCGTGCCGTTCGTGAAAACAAGGGTTCGCGTTTGGGCGTCCCGGCTTCGCGCCTTTTCTTATTATTGTTGTTTCTTGCGAGTTGTTCGGAACAGCGCGCCGGGACGAGCGTCGAGCGCCGCGACCAAGCCCGCGAGGCGGTAGCGGAACGAATCGAATCGGAACGGTCCAAAACGCCGGGGCGAAAAAAAACCGAACCCGCTTCCCCACCTAAACGAATTTTTGCCAAGCGGTTCGTGGTCGCCGTTCGACAGGCTCCCAATAAGGACTCTTACCGAATTGGGTATCTAAGGGCTGGCGCGGTATTGACGGCAACGTCGGCTGAACCGGTGGGTCACGAAAGATGCCGGCGAGGCTGGTATCAGCTACAAACCGGCGGATTCGTCTGTAGCGGTAGTGACGTAACGCCGTTTTACGGAGATCGACTTCCCGAGCGTCGGGCAACGCAACCTGATCTGCAGGCACGGCTTCCTTATCGCTACGGCTGTAGTACGCGGTCTAATACGCCGATATATCGTCGATTGCCCACCGACGAAGAAGCCGCGATCTACGAAGGATATCGAATTCCCGGTCAAAAAGCCGATGCGGTTTCTATCGAAACCGAGTATGCCGAAGGACAACCGCAGCAAGAGACGTCCGGCGACACCGATGAGGGTTTAAGCCGGGCGGTTCCGCTTGAGATAAAAGACGAGGAGGGAAGCGGTCAAGCGACTGAAGCGACTGAAGCTATTATTCCCCGCTCGTCGGGCGAGCCGGGCAGCGGTATGCAACAAGGTTCGCAGGACCAAGCGGACGCGGGCCCGCCTACGCTCGAATCGTTGTTGGGCGAGAAAGGCTCGGTGCTTATGCGCCGAATGGTCAAGGGTTTTTCTACCAGTCTCGACCGCGAGATGAGCCAAGGGCGCAGAAAGTATTGGAGAACTCAATCCAACGGTTTCATACCGTTCGACCGCCTGCGGGAAGTTGCAGGCACCGAGTTTCGCGGGCTTGAGCTTGCCGTTTTATCGCTGAAACGAACGAGTCCAGAGTCGCCCGGCGCGGTAGCGGCGAGCCACGTTTCAAAGCTTGAGAAGTCAATGCCACCGGCGACCGCGTCTTATGCTGAAACGCAAGCGAAGGAATTGGAGGCAGCCCTCGACTCTTCGTACCAGAGCGAAACGCCCGATGCTAAAGCCTGGAGCTTACCGATCGGTTATTTGCTTTCAAGCAGCACCTGGGCATATAAAACCAATGAACGGGGAGGGCTGAAACGGGCTACAAAGCCGGGCTATCACTATCTTTTTCAAATCATCGCGGAAGAACGGATTCGCGGAAAGAAATACTATCGGTCCGTTGAGGGGCAATACTTTCGCGTACAGGATGTCACGCGCATCGACGCCCGCGTACCGCCCAAAGAGATAGCGGACGGAGAGAAGTGGATCGACGTGGACCTGGAGCGACAAACGCTCGTGGCCTATATCGGCGAACAACCGGTTTACGCGACGTTGATTTCCAGCGGCCGGGTTAAACAGCGAGGTCATCCGCAAAAGGATTTTGCGACTCCGACAGGTAGTTTTCGTATTCTTTCCAAACACATCACCCGTACCATGGACGGCGATCACGAGGTCGACGGGCCATACTCGATCGAAGATGTTCCTTATGTGATGTATTTTCAGTTGGCGTACGCCTTACATTCTGCGTTTTGGCACAATGGTTTCGGCCGTCCCCGAAGTCACGGTTGCATTAATATGGCGCCAATCGATGCAAAATGGCTTTTTAATTGGATCGCGCCCGAAATGCCGTCGCTTTGGCATTCCGTCTATCCGACAAAAGAGCGCCCCGGCACCAGGTTGTACATTCGCGGAGAGACTCCGGTAAGATAGCGCAAACCGGGGGCGGGCCATCTTTCGCGGTTCCGCTCGACATTTTTTACTACGTGAAGGTTTAGAAGAACGCCGCCTCTGCTCCGATCGTGATATCGCCGTTCATCAAGATTGCCGGAAACTGAAAGTCGAACTCGGGTGAGAAGACCAAGCCGAAGTTCTTATGAAATCGATACCTCACGTTGGCACCAATATGTGCGCCTCCGATACCCGATATAATAAAAGGCGCGATTCCTTGCGAAGTGTCATTTTGAGGCGGTTTGGCTTGAATCTGTCCCGCGGTCGCTCCGAGAAATCCGGAAATCGTCAATCCTCTCGCGGTTTCTCCGCCGTAAAAAATATACTCGGCGCGGCCGCCCAGAAGCATGTTGGCCAGGGTGCCGGCTCCCGCTTCAAACTGAAAACGGAAAACTCCCGCCACGGATAAGCGCGGCAATACGAAGTAGCCGACCGCGACCCGCAATGCGGGCAATAAGACCAATCCCGGCGAGTTGATGCGCGCGCACCATCGACTGGGATACTGTATGCTCCTGGAGCCGTCTTCATTAATAATTACTCCAGTCACGATATCATCAGCGGCGCATTCGTCAGACGGATATCGCTGTGGCTCCTCTTGATTGTCAAAGGAGTTGGCGTCTGGAACCCACGGAAGATCAGGATTGAATCGACCGTCGTCGAGAAACACCGGCGCGTTTTCGGGCGGCGGCGCATCGGCGATCATACCGCTGTAGATGCTCGTGATACCAAACGCGAATCCCAACTGGAAAAAACCTTTGGCGAATTCCCCGGGTTTCTCAGGCTTTTCAATACCTTCAATATCCAGACCATCGGCATTCGCGCCCGGAATCATACAGATTTCTTCGTCGCAGATCAGTCCCGGTTGACATTCCCTGTCCGTATCGCAACCATCGCCGATCTGCAAAAACGGTTGTTTCGCGCACTCCTCGCCGCTGAGTCCCGGAGGACATTCGACATCTTTGCATACCCCGGGCGGCTGAGCGCCGGGCAGCGCGGGGCCCGGCCCTTGAAGAGCGGTCACGACCAACGCCTCAAAGGGAGCTTGCGCCGTGCCCGCGGTTGCGAGTACTCGGTCGTTGCTGTCGACCGCGGTCAAATAGTAGCGAACGCGCGGCTCCCAAACATCGCGGCAACTGATCTGATATGCGAAGCCACTTTGGTAGGGAATCATCTCGACCTGCTTAAAGGTGTCCATACCTAGACCGCTGTAGTGTAGGTAAAGGCGGTCGATTTCCGTATTAGGAGGAATTTCGGCGTAGATAGGCAACGGGGCTTGACTAACCTGCGGCGAAGGCGGCTGGTGGAAAATCTGAGGAATAGCCGGCGGCAACGGCTGCTGAACCACCGGCTGTACCGGCGCCACGGGCTGGACTGTCGGTTGGACCATCGGTTGGACCATTGGTTGTTGAGGTTGAACCACCGGAACCGTAGGCGGCGGAGCGGTTTGAGGGATCCCGGCTGCCGAGCAACCTCCAGAACCGGCGATCTGTTGCGCCTGTAAAAAAACCTCTTGGATATCGGGCGTTCCGATCAGCGGATCGAGCTGAACAGAAGGGTCGAGACAAAAGGCACGTAGGAATTGATCAAGCCCTTTTTGCTTATTGTTTTGTCCCCCGACGTAGACGACGCCGAGGTTTATATAGGTCGCTACGAGCAGTTGCCCTGTAACACCGTTCTCCATCGCGACGCTTAACGCCTTTTCCAGCAGCGAGGTCGCCTTGGAGACATCCAAGTTGTTATAGGCCTCCATGGCCTCGTTGTTGAGCTCGATAAGTTGCTTATCGGTTTGTTGGGCAAGCGCTACGTCCACCGCGAAAAGGTGTGCGAGCAACAAACAGAAACAGACTATTGGAAACCGTCTCTCCATGTTTACCTCTACTAACGGACTTTCGAATAACGCCCTTTTTCGACGTTATCCCTTGAGCAACCCGATTGTCTTGTCGTGTGCCTTTTTACCACACTTCAATCCGTTCTGATAATCTCTATCCGTCGATTAGCCGCGCGGCCTCTAGAGGTTCGATTCGATTCTATCGGCGTTGTTTCTCCAAAACCGCGCGCGGCCAGGCGCGACGGGTTGATCCCTTTTCTTTTCAAATGCTCTCCAACGGAGTCGGCGCGTTTCTGAGACAACAACTGGTTGAAGGCATCATCGCCGGCGCTATCCGTATGCCCTTGTATTTCAACGGAAATTTTTGGGTTGTTCGCCAGAAATCGGGCGATTTCATCCAGCACCAAATAGGATTCTGCCGCGATAATCGCCTGGTTATCAGAGAAAACGATCGGTTTTTTTAATCGAATAGCATTACGCGTAATTTCGATATTATTATATTTTTCTAAGCATACAGCATCGACTTTGTCGCCCGATTCTGAAACACACCGCTCGACTTTTTGAGCTTTTTTTTCGCCTTCTCCTTGTTGTTCAGCGCATCTATTCCGATCTTGCAGGCCTTCCATGTCGTTTGCGAAGCCGTTACAACCATCCATTGAATCAGCGCTTATTTCACCGTGAATCTCGCGGTCTAGCGCAGCGGCGTCACTCTCGCCTAGCAGTTTCTTCTCACCTCGCTGTTTCTGTCTTTCTCTTTCGGGCATCGCGACCTTGCAGCCCACCGAGCTACTTCGGTCAGCCGCCGTCCTCGCGTACGACTCCGCGACGTCGAGATAGCTCAGCGCCTGAAAAGGATCACCGTCGAGAAGCTCGTTTTCGCTAAACTCAATATAGGCAACGGCTGCAGCCAACTGCTGAGGCGCACAGCGATACGCCCGATTCTTTCGCGACTCTTCGATCACTTCTCGAATCGAGCGTACGCGTTGTTGCAGCACGGCGTTATCGACACAGCCGATGAGCAGACACACGTACAACAGCGTAAAACCATACCTATCGCTTGACCGCACGCTGCTATTGTCCTTTCTCGGCTCTTCGCTGTCGCGCGACCTTCAACGCGATCGCAAAGTGTTTTTCGGCCGTTTCCGCGTATCGAATGGCGTTTTCGTATGACGACCGCGCTGCTTCTTTTCGCGCCTGATTCAAATAGGTCTTCGCGTAGAAATACTCATAAGCAGCCCGCTCGTGCGCCTTTTCCGCGCGTGCTTCTCTAAAGGTTCTCTCCGCGTTTTGCATTTGCGTTGTGTATTGAATCGCTCCACACGCGGACAGCAACAAAAGCGTTGCGAAACACACAACTCGTAGGAGGTTAATAATCATGTATTATAACCCTTATTCACCTACGCGGCGACGATTCGGTTGGGACAGACGCGAACTGCAAATCGGCTGACGGCAGCGTTATTCAGGCGAAACGAGTCTTTCCAATGATCTTTCGGATTCATCGCGATTTTCAATAATACACCGAGTTTCTGCTCGATCGCTATCGCTTTATGCCTTCAAAGCTCACGAGAACCGATCTGATGTGTAGGAAGGGAGAAGAAGATATTTTCGACTTTTCGGGCCCGCGTTTTTGCCGATAAAAGCGAACAGGCGGTTGTGGAATCGATAGATTTTTAGCCGACCAACTCGGATAAAGGCGTTTCACGGGTTACGCGCGTTGCGATAGTTCAAGCTCGTTATTAAAAATACGATGCCGATAATTAGTATCGTTCCGACGGCGAGAGTGCCCTTCATCACAACGCTCGATCCATAGCTTTGCAATCCAAAATCGCCGTGATACTGCGCGTAGCTTCCAATCACCGCGAGCCGTTCGGGGCAGACAAAAAGCACCGAGAGGCTCGCCAAGACGCTGGTACCTATCAGAAAATATCCGTATGAGAGTTGTTGCCCCCGAGCCAGAATCGCGCCGATAAGAAAGCCAAAGAAACCAATTGCCGCTTCCAGCACGAACAAAAGCAGCGCTACGGCCGAGGGAATCCTCTGCACATTTATCGAATACAGCAGGAACCAGTCTCCGTGAAAAAGGTAAAAATAGACCGAGGCCGGGACCAACACGAACGAGATGAAAATCACGAAAACGAAAAAGCTGTTGGTTAGCAGTACCGGCCTAATGCTCATTCGCAATTCGATACGAGCCGCGAGCGCCGCGGCGATCCCGCTCGCGAACGCTAAAAAAATAAAGGTAGGTAAGGGCAATTGGTTCTCCGCAAAAACCGAATATGATGATTCCAACGTTTATAAGCGGGCCCGAAAGGACGTCCACCTATACTTCATTATACACCGCCTCTAATGTTTCCCGGATGCCGCGCGACGGACGAAATCCGAGTTGTTCTAAGGCGCGGCTTCCATCTACCATACAGGTATATCGCAAGTGATCGAACTCCGGAGCCGAATAATCGGAAACGCGGTAAGACCACAGTCTACGCATCGCGCTTTTCACCAAGGGAGCCGGCAAGGGTATCGCGGGCTTGTTGAGCATGCGAATCAGGCGAGAGAGCGGCAGTTGTCCCGCGCCACTCAGATTGAAGATGCCGCGCTGACCTGGTTTGAGAGCGTGAACGATCGCGTCGACGACGTCGCGCTCGTGAATAACCTGCATCATCGGGTCATAGCCAAGGAGCGTAATCGGACGTTTCAGTCGTAAGTAGTTACTCGGCGCATTTCGCACCTTGCCGAGAATATGGCAGGGTCGAAGAATCACGGTCTCGGTCTGAGGCCTTTTCCAAAAAAAACTTTGGGCCAACATATCGACGTCGACTAGATCGCGGATTTGAGAGAAATCCTGCGCGCCCAAAAGCGGCGCCTCTTCGCTCAGAAATTGAGGGTTTTCCGGATTTGGACCGTAGAGATTCGCGCTCGATAGCAATATCAACTTGGGTACTCGATACTGCTCGACGTATTCGAGTATTTTCTTGAATCCAACGACGTTCCACGAATGGTGCTCTCGATCGTTCTCCCGCAAATTGTGCATGATGCCGAGATGCACCACGGCCTTCACGGCGTTGGACCGAAAGACATCTTGAGTCTTGTTACGACGCAGATCGAGCTGATAGTGGACGATGTCTTCGGGACACCCCTCGAATGGACGCCTGTCTATCCCGATAACGCGATCGCAACGATGTAGCTCGCGGGCTAGAAGCTGTCCCAGCCTTCCGCAGATACCGGTTATGACCGTCGCCCCGTGCTCCGGCGTTTCAGCCGCAACGCGGTCGCCTTCTTCTCTAGCGGAAGACCGATTTCGCGCGTCGAACGGCTTTGCGCGCGCGCTCGGTCGTCGCCCCTTTTCGCCTTTATGTGTCTTGTTAGCGACCTGCACTTTTCGGCGAGCTTAGCAGATTTTCGTCCTTTTCGGACATCGATTCGACAATCTCGGTCGTGATTTGAACCTCTGTCTGATAGATCTCGCCTTCCGCCAAAATAAACAGGTTCCGTCCGCTAAATGGCTTTTCCAGACCCGCGTCCATATAATCCCAAGTCGCCATATAATTGCCCGGCGCTTTCACTTTCTCGAGCGCTATCAGCCGGAACGCTAACCAGCGAGTGCTCGCGAAAATCCGTTGGAAAAACGCTTCAACCGCTTGCCGGCCCTCGTGACGCGGAGGCTCTGCATCAGCGGGCGGGGCGGATAGCTCGATCAGCGAGCCGGTTTGCGCGAACAATCGGGCTATCGATCGCGGGTCGCGACGAATAAAGTGAGCGGCGTAGTGCCGCATCACCTGATGGTCCGTAAGCGGCGCGTTCGGCACCGATCGGTACGCGAAACGAACATCGAATCCGCGGCACCAGTCCGAGGCGTAGATGATCAGTTCGAGAAGCTCTCCCGATAATCGTACGATTCCCGGCCGTACCTTTTCCGGTCTGCCGAAGCACGCCTCGTCCAGCGGCAACGCCACGCGTGCTTCTTCTACGATTTGCCATCGACCGGCTTCAAGCGCGGGCGTCGCGGCCATGATGATCGTCTGTTCGCAGCCCTCGCTCATAAAGCTGTTATCAAAGGTCAACAGCAACCCTTGGTTCCGAGTCTCAACGCGTAGCTCCTGCTCGAATCCGCGATCGAATAGGTCGAGCGGCCGATCAATACACTCAGCCTCGACCCAACTCCAACGCGTACCATCGATTGATTCGAGCGACCGTCTCGCCGTTTGACGCGACTCATGTCGCGCCAGCGAAGCCGGACCGCATGCGCATGGCAGTAACGCGAGTAAAAAATAGAGCCGCAATCCTCTTATGGCTCTGACCTCGGCCGTTGCTTCGAGCGTTCTTTTCAGCAGATTTCTAAGAGCGTGTTTAATAAGGTCCGACCGAGTATTTCGGAGCGCGACGGTCCAAAATGCAAGGAGCCGCGACGAAGGACTAGCAGCGCTATTTCGAGGAGCGAGCGACGCCGCAGATTGGGCCGTCCCGCCCGAAAGACGAG
>JAFGIB010000197.1 GCA_016929805.1 Deltaproteobacteria bacterium
ACTACGACGGCGGCCAATTCATCCCGTAAAACCGGCTTTCGTCCTCGCGCCGGCTCGTCAGGTACAGCAAGTACCATCCTCTCCGGCCCTGCGGGCGCGCTCGGTTTTACGGGCGAATTGGCCGCCGACTTGTTTGCCCCCCTGAACGCTTACGAATCCGAGTCACGTACCCAGAGTAGACCTTAACGTTGCCAAAGGACATTCTCGGATACGTTGCTGGCCACCCAACGATACGCATTTCTTATCGGGACAGAGTAAAGCTTATAAGCAAAGTGGTTCGTATTGATGACCAACAGTGGGTAGCACTCTAATTCCGGTTTTTTATATAGACTAAAAGCTAGGCATTACCGGAGCGCTTCGAGGATTGGCGCTTTCGGCTCCGCTCTTTTACACGGGTCTCGGTGTCCGCAAATAGCATGCGGTGGATCATGTCGCCGAGGGCATCCGTGAGCCGCTGCTCTTCGACCGGAGCACCGAAGATCTTGATGCCGTGAATGACCGCCTCCACAGATTGACTGATGACCCATGCGGTGGCCTCCAGATCGACTATGCGAAGGGCGTCGCGCCACGGATCGAACAGCTTGGTGATGAGCAGCACGGCGTCTTCCTCGTCCCGCCTGGCCATTGCAGCGAAATCTGGATCGGTGTAGGCCAGCGCCGTCAGCTCCCGGTGGAGGTCGGGAGAGAACGAATGCATGGCCAGGGCCTGACGAATGAGCTCACGGGTCAGGATGCGGCTGTCCACGTCCTCTGTGGTGAATATGTGGCTTACTTTCTCGGCGAT
Source organism: Deltaproteobacteria bacterium (assembly GCA_016929805.1). GTDB lineage: Bacteria > Myxococcota_A > Polyangia > Polyangiales > JAFGIB01 > JAFGIB01. Next base: position 785 of record JAFGIB010000197.1, read on the forward strand.
CATTTCGTGGACGGCGGTGGAATGCCGCCGATGAATCTCAAACAGAAGCGACTTCTTATCTGGAAAGTGATTGTAGAAGCTTCCCACCGCCACTCCGGCGGCCTTAGCGATCTTCTTGGAGCTTGTCGTATGAAATCCATCCTTTGAAAACAGCTCGGTTGCGGCGGCGATGATCTTCTCCCGCGTCTCCTCTGCGCGTTTCTGTTTCGGCTGGGCGCGCCCTTTATCTTTTAACAAAGCTAACCTCCTCGTTCGCATATTCTCAGATTCAAGGGCTCCCCGTCAATCAAAATGAACCCTAGTTCATTTTTTTATTGACAAACTGAACCAGGGTTCATATTTTAGACGAAAAGGAGGTTATCATGAACTCGAAACCGCATGTTTGTCCCGTTTGGGTTGGTTATCTTCTAGCCCACCCGATTAGAAAGCTATTCCAAAACCCGGAGCGAATTCTCGCTTCACATATCAAACCCGGAATGACTGTGGTGGATGTGGGATGCGCTATGGGGTTTTTCACGATTCCCGCGGCCGAGATGGTGGGGAAGAACGGCCGGGTTATCGCCGTGGACCTTCAACCCAAAATGCTCAAGGAGCTGAAGAAGCGGGCCCGAAAGGCCGGTGTGGCGGATCGAATCCAGACGCGGTTGTGCTCGGCGAAATCTGTGGGGCTATCCGATCTGGCGGAGCAGGTGGACGTGGTGCTCAGTATCGCCATGGTGCACGAGACCCCGAATCCCGAGGGCCTGCTCGGGGAGCTATCCCGATGTCTCAAACCCGAGGGACGGCTGCTTGTCGCCGAGCCCCGGGGGCACGTGAGCGCCGCTATGTTCGACGATACCCTCGGCTGGGCCGCCGCCGCTGGTCTAACGACTTTGGAGCGTCCTTCAATCGGCAAGAGCCACTCGGCCTGGTTGGCGAAACCTTCTTAATAAACCTTCATAGGTAGGATCTTAAAAAAATGAACAATAAGATTCAATGTAACCGTTCAGGGGGGGTGCGCGATTTTGATCACATCGGGGTTGCGAGGTGAATTCCTAGATCATTTCGATGACGTAGTCGTTATAACGGTTATGTGAGGGAAGAAGGATCTACTCGCTTGTAGGCGACCGAAATGATCGAAAAACTCGACTCTCGACGTCCCCACTTCCGTCCCCACAAATAGCGCAACATCACCGGACGGCATGCAACGCCTGGAGACGATAACGTCCCGTAATTATTGAATTTCGCCAATGGTTTCAAGGAGCCTCGTCACCTTGCCAAGGTTGACGTCGCGGGTTCGAGCCCCGTCTCCCGCTCCCAGATTTATGAATGATATCAGCCGGTTAGGAAAACAGCCTAATCGGCCTTTTTGTTTTATAGGCTGGCGTCGTACCACGGCGATAAGTAGTCGCGGTCGCCAATGGTTCACACTTTCGTCACAGAGTCGTCACATTGCTTCGCTAGTTTCTACACGCTTTCGTTGTGAAACTGTCACACACAGCCGGAGGTTCGTTTTCGGCTATAGAGCGGAACGCTAGAAGGGCAATAATAATGAAACGAATACTTTCCCCGATCGCCTTATCGCTTGTGCTCATAACCGCTCGGATCCAGGCGCAAGAAAGCGACGCGAGCGAAGTATCAAAGCCAGCATCTGGTTCAGCGAAGCCGCGCGAGATGGGCAAACCCGCCGCGTCCGCGCAAAAGGCGAAACCCGGCAAACCGGCGAGCGATGATCCGGCGCCCGAGTCGCCGCTGAAAAATCTTTCGGTCGGCACAGAGGGACTCTTTCGTCCGGGGCTTCTGCTACAGGGTTGGTTCAGCGTAGAGCACGCCGACGAAACCGCGGCGACCTTTAGGCTGCGGCGAGCGGAAATCAGCGTGAAGGGGGAGATCATACCGGATTTAGTCGGCTACGGCGTGCTGATCGATCCCGCGATGGTGCTGGAATTCGAGGACAAAACCATCGAGGTTGAAAATCAAGACCCGGCGCCGTCTGATCCGGACCAGCCCGAAACCGTAACCGTCAAGCAGCCCGCTAAAGCGGCCGCCATGTTTAAGGACTTCTTCATCACCTTTCTGATGCCCTACGGCGATCTTTCGCTCGGTCAATTTAAAATTCCGGTGAGCTGGGAGGGTTACAACTCCTCCTCCAAACTCTTATTCGCCGAGCGCGCTTTGGTTTCAAAAGAGTTCGGCGACAAACGCGACCTGGGACTCCAAGTTACAAAGAGGTTCGAGTACTTGGGATACACCGCCGGCATTTTCAACGGCGCGACCTTGAACCACCTCGACAACAACGTAGCCAAGGACGCGGCATTGCGGCTCGAGCTGTATCCCATGGCCGGGTTGATGCTCGGCGGCGTCATTTACGCCTCGCTCTGGCAACGCGACCAGGAAAAAGCCAAAGACCGCTTCGAGGCGGACGCGCGCTTGGCCACCGGAGCTTTCCTCTTGCAGGCGGAGTTTCTTCGTTCAAGAGACGTCGACGCGAGCGGTGAAGAGACCGAAGGTCAGGGGTTTTACGCCGCGGTAGCCTATAAGCTCATCGAGGTCTTAGAACCGTGCCTCAGAGTCGGTTATCTCGACCCGGACGCGAATCGGAATCTGGACCCGCAAGACAACGGCGGCGAGGACGAGGTGTGGCACTTTGACGCCGGCGTCAACTGGTATATCCGCGGTCATGAAGCAAAGCTTCAGCTCAACTACTATCGATTTCAGTTTGAGGACAAAACCGCGAATAACGAGGTGCTGCTCGCCGCTCAGGTCGCGTTTTAGAGATCCACGCTAAATGCTCAAGAGTTCGCACGGCTGTCACCAGAACGTCACATTGAAAATTCAATATGAGCCGGGAGGGCACAATGAAATACGCTCAGTTACTTCTACCGTTTATCGCTGTTTTCGCGCTCGGGTGCGAGAAGTCCGCTCCGGTTGGAGAAAAGGCCGCGACGTTGCATCTAGCAACCATAGCCAGCGAAGAGCCGATCGACCTTCAAGGCGCGGGGGCGACCTTTCCATACCCTTTGTATTCCAAATGGATAGCGGAGTTTCAAAAGGTCGATCCGAGGGTCCGCATCAACTACCAATCGATCGGCTCGGGAGGAGGAATTCGCCAGATAGTCGAGCGCACGGTGGACTTCGGCGCGAGCGATGCGACGATGAGCGACGAGGAGCTCGCGAAAACGCCCGGCAAGCTGCTTCACATTCCCATGACCCTGGGAGCGGTGGTTGTGACCTTTAATCTGCCGGAAGTCGCCCAGCTCAGGCTTTCACGGCAACTCGTAGCGGCGATCTTCTTGGGCGAGATTAAGGAGTGGAACGATCCGCGTCTCGCGAAATTGAACCCGGGGGCTCGGCTTCCGGCGAAACCGCTCACCGTCGTCTACCGTTCGGATGGAAGCGGTACGACCGCGGTTTTTACCGAATATCTCTCGAGCATCAGCGCCGCGTGGAAAGAGAGAGTCGGGGCGGGTAAAAGCGTGAAGTTCCCGGTCGGGCTCGGCGCAAAGGGCAATGAGGGAGTGGCGGGGCAGATCAAGACGAGCGCTGCAACCATAGGTTATGTCGAGTTGGCCTACGCGAAGCAAACCGCGCTTTCGTACGCGGCGATCGAGAATCGGGCGGGAAACTTCATCGAGCCGGAACTAAAAACCATTACCGCGTCCGCCGCGAGCACGGCCGGCGAAATGCCGGATGATCTACGCTTGTCGATCGTCGATGCGGTCGGGGCCGATGCCTATCCGATCGCTGCCTACAGCTACATCCTCGTCTACCAGAACCAGCGAGACGCGCTTAAGGGCAAGGCCTTGGCGCGGTTTTTGTGGTGGGCGGTTCACGAGGGACAGAGGTTCGGCCCGTCGTTACACTACGCGCCGTTGCCGGTCGAGGCGGTCAGCAAAATAGAGCGCAAGCTTCGCTCGCTAAGCTACAAAGGAACGTCGTTGCTAGACGATAAGAAATAGAGACGGCCGGCCATGCGATTTACCGTGGGTCGAGAGAGCGATGAGCGAGACGCCGGGCGCTTGCGGTTGTGGCCCGCGGCGATCGGCGCAGAAGTAAATCTCGGCGACCGCCTCTTTCGAATCCTAACCGCCGCGTTCGCCGCTTTGATCGTTTTAATGCTAGCGGCCATGGCGATACAAATGACCCGGGCGTCGGCGCTGAGCCTGAGCCGCTTCGGTTTTGGTTTCTTAGTCGGCACCGACTGGGACCCGGTGCGCGAGTCCTTCGGCGCCTTGCCCTTTATCTACGGAACCATCGCCTCGTCGTTGCTGGCGCTTATCATCGCCGTTCCCATCTCTCTAGCCATAGCGATCTACCTCTCCGAGCTGTCCGCGGCCCCGGTACGCCGTTCTCTCGGATTTGTGGTCGAGTTGCTCGCGGCCATACCCAGCGTGGTCTTTGGGCTTTGGGGCGTTTTTGTTTTAGCGCCGTTGTTGCGCGATCGGATCGAGCCCGCGCTGGTCCCGTTCTTCGGGGGCACCGCCAACGGTTTTGACCTATTGGCGGCGGCTATTATCCTCGCTATTATGATCCTTCCCACCATCTCCTCGGTCAGCCGGGACGTGATGGCGGCGGTGCCGAAGTCTCAACGCGAGGGAGCGCTGGCGCTGGGCGCGACGCGCTGGGAGACGGTGCGCGTCGCGGTGCTGCCCTCGGCCCGATCGGGAATCGTAGGAGCGATTATCCTGGGGCTTGGAAGAGCGCTGGGCGAGACCATGGCGGTCACCATGGTAATAGGCAACCGAGGCGAGATTTCCCTATCGATTCTCGATCCGTCCTACAGCATGGCGGCCGTGATCGCGAACGAATACACGGAGGCGACTGGCGAGCTACATCTCGCGGCGCTTTCCGAGATCACCCTTCTGCTATTTATCGTTACCCTGGCTCTGAACGCGGCCGCGCGTTTTCTTGTTTGGCGCGTGGCGCGGTTGCCCGGCGAAAAGAATCGGTTGTGAGATGAACTCCTATCTCGGTAGAAAAACGATTGATATCGTCGCGAGAAGCGCGTGTTTGGCCGCGCTCTTGGTCGCGATCGTTCCACTCGCGGGCGTGCTCTTCTACCTCGGCGCCAAGGGTATTTCCGGTCTTTCATGGGGTCTATTCACCGAGCTACCCAAGCCCGTGGGTGAGCCGGGCGGCGGTTTCGCAAACGCGATCGTCGGCACCGTGATCCTGGTGGCGATCGCGTGCTCGGTCAGCCTGCCCGTCGGCGTATTCGCCGGCGTCTACTTAGCCGAGTTCGGCGGCAATCGCTTTGCCAAAGCCGTGAGATTCAGCGCCGATGTGCTCTCGGGCGTGCCGTCGATCGCGGTCGGCGTCTTCGCCTATACAATTTTCGTTCTTTCCATGCGTCGGTTTTCGGCTCTGGCGGGCGGGTTTGCCCTCAGCATCATCATGCTGCCCACGATTACGCGCACCACCGAGGAGCTTATCAAGCTGGTCCCGGATTCACTGCGGGAAGCGGGGCTGGCGCTTGGCATTCCTAAATGGCGCGTCATCATCAGCGTGGTCTTGCGCACCGGCGCGCCGGGAATCACTACCGGAATTATGCTCGCGGTGGCGCGAGCCGCGGGCGAAACCGCCCCGTTGCTCTTTACCGCGCTTAATAACCGTTACTGGTCCCTGGACCCGATCAAGCCGATAGCGTCGCTTCCGGTTCAAATCTACACCTACGCGATTTCTCCCTTTGACGACTGGCACCGGCAGGCATGGGCCGCCGCGCTGGTGCTGGTCGCAATGGTGCTCGTGCTCAACATCTTGGCGCGCTTGATTACCTACCAGCGGGGAGGTGAAAGGTGATCTCGCTTGCCGAAACCGGCCCGAAACCGGCCGCGGCTCCAGCGGCGCTACCGAGGCATGAGCGGCAAATGATCGCGAACGGTCGTACAGCCGACGAACACAAGATGCTGGCGGAGAACCTTCACGCGTGGTTTGGAAACACCGAGGCGTTAAAAGGGATTTCCTTTCCCATCCTCAGGAACCGAGTTACCGCGATCATCGGCCCCTCGGGCTGCGGCAAATCGACCTTGATCCGCTGCTACAACCGCATGCACGAGGTGGTCGCGAACGCGCGCATCGAGGGTCGCGTCTTACTCGACGGCGTCGATATCTACGCTAGGGGGATCGATCCGGTGCTGGTAAGGCGGCGGGTGGGCATGGTCTTTCAAAAACCAAATCCATTTCCCACGATGTCGATTCGCGACAACGTTCTCGCCGGACTGCGACTCAACGGCGTTCGCCCGAGATACGCCGATGAGCTAGTCGAAAAGGCGCTTCAACAGGCGGCGCTTTGGGAAGAGGTGAAAGATGTACTCGATCGCTCGGGCTGTAGCCTCTCGGGAGGCCAGCAACAAAGGCTGTGTATCGCGCGAGCTTTGGCGTTAGAGCCCGAGGTCTTGCTGATGGACGAGCCGTGCTCCGCGCTCGATCCCATCGCCACCGCCAAGGTCGAGGAGCTGATTCACGAGCTCGGCGAGCGCTATACCATCGTGATCGTGACGCACAATATGCAGCAAGCGGCCCGGGTCTCGCACTATACAGCCTTTCTCTATCTCGGCGAGTTGGTCGAGTATAACTTGACCGACACCCTGTTTACCAAACCGAACAACCAGCGGACCGAGGAGTACATCACCGGCCGCTTTGGATAGACGACTGAAAACCATGCGTCGCGAACACACGGATAGGGAATACGAAGCGGAGCTAAGAGAACTTAGCGAACAGCTCTTGCTGATGGGCGCCAAGGTCGAGCAGCTTCTGGCAAACGCGATCAAGGCGCTGGTTGAACGCGACAGCGAGCTGGGCAGGCGCATGATCGATTTTGACAACGATATCGACGAGCTTGAGGTCGCAATCGACGAGCGTTGTCTGCGCATCCTCGCGAAAAGACAGCCGGTAGCGTCGGATCTCAGATTTATCGCCACCGTGCTCAAGATCGTGACCGATCTCGAACGTATCGGGGACTTGGCGGTCAACATCTGTGAGCGCGCTATCGAGTTAAACGCCGAGCCGTTGTTGAAACCCTATATCGATATACCCAAGATGGCCGAGGTCGTGCAGGGCATGATCCGAGAGGCGCTCGACGCCTTTGTGGCGCGCAACGCGCTGCCCGCTCAAGCCGTGTTGGAACAAGACCACATGGTCAACGCCTACTACGCGCAGGTCTTCAGAGAGCTTCTCACGTATATGATGGAAGATACCAAGACGATTCAACGCGCCGTCAAGATACAGGCGGTAGCGAAATACCTCGAGCGCGCCGGCGACCACGCGACCAACCTGGCCGAGATGGTCATCTTCATGGCGCGCGGCAAGGACGTTCGCCATCCCGGAAGGCTCAAAACCAAAAAAAACAAACCCCACGGGGTTTTATTTTTATGCGTTCAAAACACCGCGCGCAGCCAGATGGCGGAGGCGTGGGCGCGCAAGCTGTTCCCCGTGGGCGTTCGCATCTGGAGCGCCGGGTCACAGCCGAGCGACCGCGTCGACCCGCGCGCGGTGGCCGTGATGCTGGAGGTCGGGATCGATATCTCCGGGGCGCATCCCAAGCGTATTTCGGAGATACCAATCGGCGATGTGGACACGGTTATCGCGCTTTGCGCTGAAGAGAGCTGTCCTTATCTTCCCTGTGAGTTGTCGAGTGAGTCGTGGGAGCTGCCCGACCCGGTCTCGGCTTCGACAAGCGAGGAGAAGTCATTAGGGATTTTTCGCGAGGTGCGCGACCAAATCCGCTTCAAGCTGGAAGAGTTCATGAAAAGCTGGACGGAACAATAACCGGTTCACGCCCTGCTTTGTCGCCGAACCGCGGGCCCGGGCCCGGTCGCCGAGCGAGCGCTGTCGTTGTCGGGGAGCGCGCGATTTCTTTCGGCGTTTTTTTTCGTTGAGCGAAGCTTCTTGATACAAATAAAATAAGATCGATCGCCGCAGCCGGTTCTCGATGACAGAAGCTGAGCCACTAAACCTTCGTGACTACCAGGTCGAGTGCCTTACGACCATCCTAGCCCGCTACAAGGCGGGGGTGCGCAGACAGCTCGTGTGCCTGCCGACGGGTACGGGAAAAACCGTCATTTTCGCCTCATTTCCAAGCTTTTTTTCCATGAAGAAACGGATGCTCGTGCTCGCGCATCGCGAGGAGCTGCTGGACCAGGCGCGCGACAAGATCCTGACAGCCAACCCGCATTTGAAGGTCGAGGTGGAACAGGCCGCGCGCAGCGCCGGGCCCTCGTCCGACGTGGTGGTGGCCAGCATCCCCACGCTCGGGCGAGCTGGATCAAAACGTCTCGCGTCGTTTGACCCCGAGCAGTTCTACCTGGTGGTGGTCGACGAGGCCCATCACGCCATCGCCGCGACCTATCGCAGGGTTCTTAACCATTTTAGTCTGTTCGACCCGGACACGCCGAGGCTTCTGGTCGGCTTTACCGCCACGCCCAAACGGGGTGATCGACAAGGGCTGCAATCGGTCTTTCAGGAAATCTCGTTTTCACGAGGCTTGCCGGAAATGATCGGGGCGGGATATCTCGCTCCGGTCTCCGGATATCGGGTTGAAACCGACGTCGATCTATCGCGCGTGCGAACGCGCATGGGCGACTTTATCGCGAGCCAGCTTTCCAAAGTGGTGAACGTGAGCGCGCGAAACCAGCTCGTCGTAAAGGTGTTTCAAGACTATCTCGCCGAGCGACAGACCTTGTGTTTCTGCGTGGACGTGGCGCATTCGAAGAGCTTGGCGGAGGCGTTTATCGACGCGAAAATCCCCGCGGCCTCCGTGACCGGCGAAATGCAAACGACCGAGCGGCATAAGGCGCTCGACGACTTCAGCAGAGGGCGCGTGCGGGTGCTGACCAATTGCATGGTGCTGACCGAGGGATACGATGAGTCCAAAGTCGCGGGAATCATACTGGCGCGGCCGACAAAATCCTCTCTGCTCTACACCCAAATGATCGGTCGCGGCACGCGCCTTCACCCCGGAAAAGAAGATGTTTCGGTGATCGATATCGTGGACGTCACCCGCGAGCACGGGCTGGTCACGCTTCCGAGCCTTTTCGGTCTCTCGTCTGTATTCGACCTCGAGGGCCATACCACGACCCGCGTACAGCAGGCGCTCGGATGGGTTAGACAGAATCGCCCCTGGGTGCGCGCAGACCAGGCGCTTTCGTTGAGCGATTTACGCTACCGTTGCCGGCGCATCGACTTACTCGAGCTACAACTGCCTAACGAGCTTTGCGCGTTAGCCGAGTTCGCCTGGACGGGAACAGGGCCCGACACCTATAGGCTGAGCCTGGCAAAGGGCGAACGCCTCGATATCGCGCCGACGATTCTAGGCGATTTCGAAATCGCGCTGTGCGTCCGCTCTGACGAAACCATCGTCGACCGGGCGAGCACGATTGGCGAGGCGATCAAGAAAGCCGAAAGATGGGTGGAGAAGCATCGCAGCGAGTCGCGGCGCTTGGTGGTCCTGGGAACCAGATGGCGTAACGCTCCCGCGTCGGAAAAGCAGCTCAAGGCCTTGCGCTCAAAAGGCATCGCGGTGCCGAAGGGCATTACCAAAGGTCAAGCGAGTCATCTCTTCGCCATGCTTTACGAGCGGCGGGGTCAAGCCGTGCGCGATAGTTCCTGGAGCGTAGACCTCAAACGCTCTTAAATAGATCAAACCGCGTTGATAATAGAACTGCTAACTTCAGGAGCAGTCTAGAGCGTTTCCCTATTTAATAGATCTACCGCGGCGCGAGTGCGCCCGGCCGATCTCGCCCGGCCTCGTCGCTTTCGTCCGCATGATCCCCGATTGACATAAGATCAACATCTTGCTTAAATAGAGAGCGGTTCAGTTTTTTATAAGGAGGTTCTTAAATGCGCTATTTCGCCCCTTCTATTGTGCTGATGTCTTCGGTTGGGCTCGTCTTGGCCGCTCAGGCATGTTCGGAGGGTGACGAAGAGCCTACAAGTGGTTCTACAGGCACCGGAGGTACGCAGGCGGCAGATGCGGTTCCTGACGCTGTAGTAGCTGGATCCGGGGGAGCGGACGGTGGAAAGGCGGGCTACGATGCCACTGCAAAAGGCGGAAGCAGCGGCGGGGGAGCGCTTGATGGATCGGAAAGCGACGGATCGGTTAGAAATGACGGTGGAGAGACGACCGCGGGTTCGGGCGCGCAGACGACCGCGGGTTCGGGAGCAAGCGCCGCCGGCTCGGGCGGGGAGCCGACCGGAGGAACAGGAGGTCAGCCGGATGAAGTGGAGCGACCAAGTTACAACACGGGCACCGGTTTCTTCGTCGCTAACGGCACGCTGTACGATGCCAATGGGGTTGTATTCCGTATCCGTGGGGTTAATAAGCTTCACTTCGACGTCTCATCACCGGGCATTGCGAAAACGCACGCGAATACCGTCCGTCTATCGACTCCGCTTTTCCTATCGACGAGCGTAAACAGCGGCCTGATTCAAGATATTATCGATGATAAAATGGTGCCCATGCCGGCCGTGTGGTACACCTCCGATTCCTGGGAGGAAGAAGACAACGTGACCTGTAAAAGCAGCCATGATACATTTAATCAAGCTATGGATCTGTGGATTGCTTATGCTTCCGTGTTTAAGCCGTTCGAGAGGTATTTACTGGTCAACATCGCTAACGAATGGGGTCCGGAAGATAGTACCGATTGGAGAGATACCTACATCGATGCTGTCGGTCGTCTACGCGATGCCGGTTATTTAACCACACTGGTGATCGACTCGGGAGGCTGTGGACAAGATCCACATGATATCGCTAAATACGCCCAGGCGGTGTTCGATAGCGATCCGCAGAAAAACATCATATTTGATGTACATATCTATGGTATGTGGGCCAACGGAGACGGCGAGTCCTGGCAGAACGATTTGGATTCATCTCTCGATTCGCTAGCGAGTACAGGATTGCCGATTATTATCGGAGAGTTTGGACCCGGTCGGAACATCGGGCCGTCGCCCACCGAAATAACGCCTCAAGAGATTATCGCGGCCGCCGAAGCTCGCGGGATGGGTTGGCTCGCCTGGGCTTGGGATGATGGTGATAGCGATAATTGGTTTGCTCTGTCATACGACGGAGACTACGGCGGTAGTGACGATCTCACGACGTTTGGAAAGATCGTGGTCGAGGATCCGACATATGGCTTGTTACATCTGGCACAACCAGCGACCTCATTCACTCGTTAGGGCTCGCGCAAAAATAACTTCACGTTTAGCAACCCATCTCGGGGCCAACTGTCTCATCTCCTCAATCGCGGAATCCTCGAAATAGCGCTGCTATTGCTGCGGTTCCGCTCAGTCGTCGA
>JAFGIB010000198.1 GCA_016929805.1 Deltaproteobacteria bacterium
CGAGCCGGCCCGAGGACGAAAGCCGGTTTTACGGGATGAATCGGCCGCCGTCGTAGCCAAACAGCAGTACCCCCCTGAACAGTTACTGCGTAAGAAACCGATTCGCATCGCGACAAGCCGAGCAATCAACCCCAGCGCGCTTCAGCTCCCTCGCAGACCGAAGACAAACGAATGATATGTGGTGAATCATCGGAGCAACGCCATTTCGAGGAGCAGCAACGCCGCAAACGGGGTTTTCCGTCCGAAAGACGATTCGAGGCGTCTATGAGAGGGGCTCTAAATAGATCGACTTCTCCTTGATCCCTCGAAGCGATAGAGCAGCTCTATCTCCTCGGGCCAAAGGCTTTCATCCTCGGTCTCCAGAATCAACGGGAGCTCGTCCAAGCGACGGTCTCGCATTATTGATTTAAAGGCTCCGTTGCCGATGGTCCCCTGACCAATGCTTCGATGGCGATCGATTCTACTTCCAAGCCCGGCTTTTGCGTCGTTTAAGTGCATTCCTTTCAGCCACCTAAATCCGACTGTCCTTTCGAATTCGTTCATCGTCGCGCGATAGCTCTGCGTGTTTCGAATGTCGTAACCGGCCGCGAAAGCGTGACAAGTATCAAAACAAACGCCGATGCGCTGCTTATCCTCTACCTTTGATATCAAGGTCGCGAGATGTTCGAACCGGTATCCCAGGCTCGAACCTTGTCCCGCGGTGTTTTCCAACACCACCGTGACCCCTTCGGTCTGGTCGAGCGCTCGGTTGATACTGTCGGCGATCAGCTCAAGGCATTGTTCTTCGCTCGCTAAATTCATATGATTTCCGGGGTGCGTATTGAGCATGTGAAGTCCCAATTGACGACACCGTCTGAGCTCATCGATAAAGGCGCCCAACGATTTTTTTCTCTTGTCCGCGTCGGGATTACCGAGATTGACGAGATAGCTGTCGTGGGGCAGCACGTGGGCGGATGAATATCCGCAGCGCTCCATATTCCGACAAAACGCGTCGATGTTCTTGGCGGTAAAAGGCTTTGCATGCCATTGACGCTGGTTTTTCGTGAACAGCGCAAAGGCTTTTGCGCCTATCTCGTGGGCGTTAATCGGGGCGTTCTCAACGCCTCCTTGAACAGATACATGAGCGCCAACGCGTTTCACGGTTGCCGCGATCTCTTTAGTGCTGCGATTTGGCTAGGTATCGGACGATCGCCTCGCCAAAGGCTTTTGCCGCGGAAGGCCCATTACCCGTGATGATCCGTCCATCTTGTTCTACTCGTTTATTCGTCACCTTAGCGCCTTTCTCTTTGAGATGGTCGTGCTCCCCGGACCAGCTCGTGGCCCGCTTGCCCCGTAGTAAGTCGGAATTGGCTAAAATACCGGGCGCGATACAAATCGCGGCGACGAGTTTTCCCGCGCGGTCGGCATCTCGAGCGAGCGCAAGCGTCTGCGCGTGGTCGAGAAGCACCGCGGCGCCTGACCCTCCCACGAACACCACGGCATCGTATTCCGCCGCTTTGGCCTCGGCGATCGTGATATCCGGTTTGGCCTTACCCCCTAACATCCCGACGCTCTCCTCGGTGCTGAGCGATGCCAATATAACACTATGGCCCGCGGCCTCGATTACTTCGCGCGTCTTGAACAGCTCTTCGTCGCGGAAGTTCTTGGGCGCTATTACCATTAAAACCCTTTTTTGATGCGCTTTCGCGGCGACTCTCTTCGGCGTTGCAGCGCGCCGCCCCTCCTGCGCATACGCTTTTGCTTGTAAGACGTCACTAAGCTTCTCCGCGTCGAATAGCGTGTCTCCTAAGCCGAAGCTTGAGACCAGCGCGGCCAAAACGGTGAGCCGACAGATGAACCGAATCATTTTAGCCTCCCTTTCTCTTAAGTCGAATAACCCGAAAGCTTCTCCTCAACGCTGCGAATTTTATCCGATAAACTCTCCTCCCGATCGATCCGCGTTCCACAGAGGATGGTGGTGAATATGCGCGGAGCACCCATTTCGTGAACCACCTGATGGCAATCTTTAATCGCGGCGAAAACCTGATCCCATTCACCCTGAACGTTCGTGCCGTTTCCGTGCAAATAGATTTCCAGTCCCGCATCCATTAGCACCCTTTCGCACGCGGCAACGTACTTTGATAACGAAACGCCGACGCCGATCGGCACAATAGTTAGATCGACCAGAACTCTCATCGTCTCCTCAGCACGCTCAACTCGATTTCTAGATTAACTATTTTTTGTTAATGGATCCGATTGGCATCAAGTAAAGGGGGCTTTCACCGGGCTGACAATTTAATATTTCGCCTATCTTACTATCATCAAAAGCGCCTATCGGTACCGTTCCCAACCCCAGGCTTACCGCTTGTAGCGCGATGTTTTGAGCCGCGTGCCCGACCTCGATCTGTAAATAACGAATCCCCCTCTCTCGATACTTGATCGTGGTGCGCCGCTCGATTGCCGTAAAAACGAATATCGCCGGAGCGTTTTCAATCGCTGGTTGACTCATCGCCGCCTGGCAGAGCTCTTTTCTCTTGTCTCCTTCAACGATTTTTTCGAGTTCGTGGCTTTGAGGTCTGTAGCGGTAAACGGCGGGGGTTAGATCGGTTACGTTTCCGGCCACGGCATAGACTTCAAGCGGATAAAGGGCTCCTGCGGACGGAGCGGTGCGAAAGCCTTCGGCAGCCGTAATTCCTTGAGCCGCCCATAAGAGCTGCGAGATTTCGGACAGGTTCAACGATTTTTTTCCGTATTGCCTGACCGACCGTCTTTTGGATAGAGCCTGTTCGACTGAAACAGCGCTATCGAAATTCGGTCTCGGTAGTTGAATTATTTGACCATTACTTTGTGAAAACATCGGTTCAGACCTGGTTTCAGAACAGAATACCAAAGCGACCAACAGCACCGCTCCGGTTGTCAGACTAATCGCGGTAATGATGCTTTTCAATTCGCTTCTCCCTATCAGTTCTCCGGGTTAATGCTTCCCCGTCGCCGTTTTTTGTCTTCATGTTGCAAAAACCGCGTCGGCGTGCACGCTTACACTTCTCTTGCGATTGAGTTCGGTTTAAACGGTACTATGGTTCTTGTATCATTCGAGATCGAAAGTTTGAATTAATATAGATGATGATAGTACCAAAACATTTGGGGCACGGTGTATGAAGTGGGACGAGAAGGATGCAAGCGACGGACGCGTTGTCGCTATGGGAAAGTGGTGCGACATCAGCTCTATCGGAAAGGTTTTTCCGAATAGCGCGGGAGTGTACCTTTTCGCCGACGAAAGCCTAGAGGTTCGATTCGTCGGTTGCGCAAAGGAGGCGGGTCTGCAAAACGCCGCGAAGGATTCGGTTTATAAAGAAGAAAATTACGGGGCGAAAAGAGCGCTTTGGCTTGAGACCGAAAATCGAGAAGAAGCACAACACTTGCGTAGGCAATTGGTTAGAAAATACCTGGCACGGAAAAAGAGAAAGACAGAGTATTAACCTTTTGAAAAATCCGTAGGCACAAGCCGCCTCGCTCGCGAAAAAGCGCGCGAAGAGCCGGATGGCTAACCTTCACGTTAAAAAATCCGTCGGCGTAAGGCGCTTCGCTCGCGAAAAATGGCGCGTACTTATTTCGTCGCTTTTTTCGCGTTTCCGCCCGACGTTTTTTGCAACGTTAAGGTTAAGGCACTGAGGTAGCGTTCCAGGTCCCGACTCCGCCACAAACCGTAAGAATTCCTATCGGGGGTAATGGATCGCCTGGATAAACCGGTAAAGGGTCCGGATAGTTGCCTAAAAGATCTTCTTCCGTGACCGACCAAACGCCGTTGACGAAGACGTGGTTGATTTTATCGTACAATCCGAGTGCCGGACCCTCGAACAACGCCGGCAATACCAACGCGAAGACATACATGCAATTGACCAGATAGGCCTCTGCAAAGCCTGTCGTGCAATTGAGTGATCCCACGATCTCTCCCGTAAACGGCACACTATCGATCGCGATTCCCTCCATCTTTCCGTTCTCTATCTCGAGAAATTCACCATTGCCCGTTTGAAAGAGATCAAACTCTACCGTCCCGGTGATATCGAATATCCCGAAGGTGAAAGTAAGAGACGGGCTATATTGGCCGGAAAATTCCCCCACGTAGTGGCCGGCTTTACACGAGCCCCCTATAGGCATCGTGCGATGCCAATCGAAATTCTCGGGCCCCTTGTTGACTGCTGGGTCGGGCTGAGTCTCGCCGGTCGTCTGTTGAATCGTGCTCGGGATTGCAGAGCATTCACACGCGCCCCAACCGGTAGCCGTGTGACAGACCTGCTTACCCTGTGCCTCAATATCGTCGGCATAACAGATACACTGCCTAGTTAGGTTTTCCATCGGGCAAGGCCCGGGCTGCGTATCCCCTTGCGGCTCAAGCCCGCCCCCGGTACCGGCGCCTTCACCCGAGCTTTCGCTAATGCCTTTTGCGTCTTGTAAACCATCTCGACTGGCTCCGTTGCAACCGAGAACGAGCAGTAACAGACCGACTCCGATTGAATAGAGCATTATTGGGTTCATCTTCATAAAACACCCATTATAAATAGGCTCCCGCTTCACGATAGCCGCTTCAGCGATACGCGCGCTTTTCAATCAGCGATGAGTTTATACGATGATACATCATACCATGTTGCTTCGATTTTCGACGCTCCGACGGATCGGTTAACCTGACAATCGATAACCAACAACAAAACGAGAATACGTAGGCACCCTAACCGATAGTCCCGGTTCCTCCTTCGGTTCTTGACAATAATCGATTCCTATAAGTGAACATTGATGCTTTAGAGACCTTCACATTCCCAAAGAACTGAGTAGAACGAAAACAATGATATTGTGTAAAATTAGTACTATGCGGTTTCTTTAGACAAAATTTGACATAAAATTAAAATAATATTATAAATTGTTAAAAATACTATAACCGATTCGTCCACTGCTTTACGAAATTGTTACTGCGAAGAGGGTCTATTAACCGTTTGTAAATTATCTGGTGCGATGGTTAAAAAAGATTCTCTTCAGCGACTTTTGAAGCAGTTGAAACCGTCGGGACAGAGGTTTTGAATAAACCGCATTAAACCCGGAGGTGGTTTCTCCGTTGGGATAGTTAATAGGCGCAGTGAATGAACGCCAAGTAAGCGGCTTCTTCGATGAATTGATCCGACGCATGAGCATTTCCCTTATTTGCTACGATATTGTCCTCGTATCGGAACTCGGTTCTTGCTATCCGTCGGTTTTCCCCAAGCAAATTCGTGCCAAGGGAACCGCTGTTGAATCGGGACTCTGTTATCTCTTGTTTCTTGACGCACCGTCTTTATTTATTAGGTTTTTTAGATGACACAAAATCAATGGTATGAGCATCCTGCAAATCTCGTCGATCTGTTCGAAGAAACGGCCTCCAGACACGCCGAACGAAATTGGATCGGCGCGAAAACGGAGGCTGGTACCTACCGATGGATCCGCTATCAAGCGGCGGCGAAGCGGATAGATAATTTACGAGCCGGGCTTGCCGGCCTGGGAGTCTCTAAGGGAGACGCGGTCGGGTTGATTATCAATAATTCGATCGAGTGGGCGCTTATCGCCTTCGCCGCCTACGGACTGGGCGCGCGCCTGGTACCGATGTACGAGAGCGAGTTGGAAAAGACCTGGCGGTTTATCGTTCAGGATAGCGGCATTAAGGTCTTGTTCGTCAAGGATCAGAAAATTTACCAACAAGTCGCGGCCTACCCCGGTGCGATCGACAGCTTACAACACGTGGTACTGATCCGAGACGACGGCGAGCTAACCCTGGAAGGCTTGGAAGCTCAAGGGCGGGCGAATCCGACGCCATCGATAAAACCGCATTGGAGCGAGGTCGCCTCACTGATTTATACATCGGGCACCTCCGGGAACCCAAAAGGGGTATTGCTGAGCCACGGAAATTTCACGTCGAACGTGCGCGCCGCGGTGGAACAATACTTGACACTCGGTCCCCAGGAGGTCTCGTTTTCGATCCTGCCCTGGGCGCACAGCTACGGCCAAACCTCCGAACTGTATCTCATCACCTATCTCGGCGCATCCACCGCGATCATGGGATCGGTAGATACCCTCCTAGAGGATATCCCGCTGATTAGGCCGACCACCCTGGTAGCGGTACCGCGGGTTTTTAATCGCATCTACGCGGGTATTCGCGAAAAGATCGACCACGCGGGCACGCTTAAGCGCAAGCTCTTCGAAATCGCGAGAAAAGAAGCGCGGCGCGCCCGCGAAACGGGGCGCAAAACCATTTCGTCGATAGTTCTCGACCGAATAGTTTTCGCACCGATTCGACAAAAATTCGGCGGACGACTGCGACACGCGAGCACCGGAAGCGCGGCGATGAACCCGGAGGTCTTGTATTTTTTTTACGATATCGGAATCCCGATTTATGAAGGTTATGGCCTTACCGAAACCACGCCGGTCGTCTCGACGAATTCACCCCTCGCGCTGAAGATCGGAAGTGTCGGCCGGCCGATAAAAGACGTCACCGTGACGATCGACAAGTCGCAACTCGGTGACGACAGTCCGGATGGAGAGATCGTCTGTTTCGGACCCAATGTGATGTTGGGTTATCACAACGCGCCGGAAAAGACCAAAGAGGTTTTGGTACACGATCCCGAGCTTGGAACCGGCGTTCGCACCGGAGATCGAGGCAGACTCGATTCCGAGGGATTTCTCTATATAACCGGTAGGATTAAGGAAGAATACAAACTTGAAAACGGGAAGTACGTGCATCCGAGCGCGATCGAAGAGAGCATTAAGCTTCTCGCGTGCGTGGCCAACGCCATGATTTTCGGGGATGGCAAACAATATAATGTCTGTTTGGTCGCTCCGAATTTCGGCGTGGTGAAGAAATACGCCGAGCAGGTCGGAATAGACGCGAGCGACCCCGAACAACTAATAAAAGAAGAAAGAATTATCAATTATATCGCCGACGAGATAAGGAACCATCTGAAGGGCTCCTACGGCGAGTACGAGATTCCGAAAAAATACCACTTGATAGCGGAGGATTTCACCGTCGAGAACGGGATGCTAACCCAGACGCTTAAGTTGAAAAGACGCGAGGTTTTTAGACGTTACGGTGACGCGCTGAACCGATTGTACGACTAGAGCATCCGACCGAAAGCCTGATAGGTAAAAGAAGCTGTAGCGTCAAGTTCGGTCGAGGCACTAGTAATCGAGGTCGCGGAAAAGTCTACGCTTGGCGGGTTCTATACTCGGCGCTGGCTTGGATTCGATCTTCTCGTTCTGCGGCTCCGCCGCGGATTTATACTTATTAGCAAGATCGCGGCGAGCGCGGCGCTTTGGCCTTTTACCGGCCGGCTCGCGCGGTTTCTTCCCGTGCTCGTTCGTCTCGAGCCTCGGCCGTCGATCAGTCGATGTAAGTTCATGAGATGTAAGCGCGGTCCGGTCGTCGACCTCAGAAGTGGTCGAAAATGCAACGCTTTGGCTCTCTGATTGCTCACCGGCCGGCTCGAAAAGTCGAGCGTGATTTAGCGCCTCTGTAACCTCGGACGCTGTTAGCCCGTGCTCGTCGGCGGCTTCCCCGGGCTTTGGTGCGGAAAGGGATCGGCCGCTTTCGTTACGCGAGGGAAAAGCGCCATCTATCTTCTTTTTATCGCGCTCGGCAACGCTCGCCGAGCCTCTGCGTTCGCCGGGAGGCCCTGCCCGATCGATGCTTGAATCCACCATGACGAAGCTAGATAAAGCGACTAAAGAAAACAGTACCGCGGGAATGAGAGCGACGAATAGCTGTTTCGGTGAGGGTCTGATCCAGGATGGCCGCATTTGCGACGGCCGGTCGGCCATGCTCCAAGAAAACGGTGTTGAGCTCTCGGCCGTCTGCATCGAGGTCGCGGACAACCGCTGGGCGTCCCGATGCGGTGTCGCTAGCGGATCACTCGCTCGATCGGTTCCGCCGTTGCCCGAAATCGCTTTGACGAGATCCTTATTAAAACAATAATTTTTTATTTTTTCCTCTACGCGAGCTTGCGATGATTCGGGCGCGCTCAATCGGTTCGGCCGCGGCATGACGGAGATCGTTAGTCCCCTGCTGCCAAACCGTTGCTCCACCGCTTTGAGGAGTCTCTCCTGCATCTCTCGCGCGTTGGCGAAACGTTCGTCTCGCTCCCGATGCATGGCGCGGGAGACGACTTGGGATATGGCCGGACCCACCTCGGGTCGAAGCTCTAAAACCGAAGGGGTGTTTGCCTGAACGATCGCGATGACGAGGTCCCCGATGTTCTCCGCGTCGAACGGAAGATGACCGGTTAGAGCCTCGTATAGGATCACGCCCATGCTATAGATGTCGGTTCTTTGGTCGATATCCCGAATACCCCGAACCTGCTCGGGCGACATGTAGTGCGGAGTGCCGACGAGGAATCCCTCCTTGGTAGTGAGAGCTGAACGCGGACCGGATAAATCCAGGCTGCGCGAAATACCAAAATCAAAAATTTTCGGGTATACGCCGGCCTCGTCGTACTGCAAAAAGATGTTTTCCGGTTTGATATCGCGATGCACGATTCCCGCGTCGTGAGCTACGGAAAGCCCCCGGAGGGTGAGGTTTACGATATGCATCAGTTCGTTGACCGCCAGGGGCGGAGAGCGAACCAGGCGCGCGCCGAGCGTCTCTCCGCGCAGCATCTCCATGACCATGAATGGTGTTCCTTGATCGGTGGTGCCAAAATCCAATACATCCACCACATTGCGGTGGCGCACCGCCGCGGCGATGCGCGCTTCTCGAAGAAATTGCGCGGTGAGCGCTTCGTAATCCTCGTCGCCTCGAACCTGTAGAAATTTCACCGCTACCGGACGATCGAGCGCTAAATGCACACCCGCCCAGACACTCGACATACCCCCTTTCCCGATCGGCCCAGCGAGACGATACCGATCGCCGATGATCTCACCCTCAAACGGCACGAATTACACCCGTATCAATTATTGCAATGGCAACGAAACGCACCTCTAAAGATATATACGACGTTGGGTCCGAGTTTTTGGTGGGTGTAGTGCTGATAACGCTCTCTATCTGCGCCACCGGACAGGCGCAGACGGCTGAACAGACCGCGCTGGCACGCTCGCTTTTTCATAGAGGGATTGAGCTTTACGACAACGGCGAATGGCAACAGGCATCCGATCACCTGCGACGATCGTTGGCTCTGCGGCAGTCGCCGGTCGCGGCATACAACCTCGCGCTATCGCTTCAACCTCAGCAACGTTTGATCGAAGCCTCCGAACTGTTGCGGCAAATCGTACGGGATGAACAAGCCGACGCGCAGCTTCGCGAAGCCTCAAAAGAAATCCTCCATCGGATTGTCCCGAAAATCGGGGCCCTTACCGTACGAATAGAGGGCGACGCGACCGGAGTCTCTTTTGCCCTGGATTCGAAGCCCTTACCTCGTGAAGCGATCGGCGTCGAAGTGCCGATCGACCCCGGTTCGCACCTGCTGGCGGCAATACGAAATAACGACGAGATCGCATCGCTTCAAGAGACGATCGAAGAGGGGCAAAAGCGCGAGATGCTGCTAACGTTGCCGCCCAAGCCGGCTGTTCAACCGCTGGATCTTTCCCCGCGAAAAGCGAGTGAAACAAAACGAAAGCAAGCGGCCAAAGGGGGCACTGGTCGCTATTTTCGCGAGATCAGAGATGAGGAGGCGGTTGACAGTATTTTTACCAGTGGTTGGTTTTGGGTAGCCGCGGCGGTCGTGGTAGGAGCAGTGGTGACGATATCTCTGGTCGCTGACTCCGGGAACTGAGTAACGCGAAAACACCGGTCGCGAGACTTCGAGCTCTTTTCGTGCTAACGTTGGCGGTTTTCTAACCTGAAACTGCTGAAAAAATGATCACCACCATACATATTGAATCAGCTCTCGATCT
This sequence comes from Deltaproteobacteria bacterium, assembly GCA_016929805.1. Lineage (GTDB taxonomy): Bacteria > Myxococcota_A > Polyangia > Polyangiales > JAFGIB01 > JAFGIB01. The sequence goes on from JAFGIB010000198.1 coordinate 9,883, forward strand.
AAATCGTATCGCGGCGTATCTGGAAGGCCTCGAGGAAACGATTATTTACAAACTGATCGATCGGGCTCAGTTCGCGGAAAACCGTATTGCTTACCAGATTGGAAAAAGTGGATTTCAAGGAGCCGGAGAGCTGAGCCTGTTAGATTTGCGACTCCGGCGTCAAGAGGAGATGGACGTTGAGTTCGGTCGATTCTGCGTTCCGGAGGAAAGGCCGTTTAATGACGGCCTGCCGAATCCGAAACGCGACGTAACGCTTCCTCCTAGCTGTCTGAACATCGATAACTACGACGCCGTTAACGTCTCTACGCGAATTCGCGAAGCATATTGCGCCTTTCTTCCGGATATCTGTCCGGCAGGCGATGACGGGCAATACGGATCGAGCGTGGAAAACGACGTATACGCGCTACAAGCAATCGCCCGACGCATCCATTTCGGCGCGCTCTATGTGGCGGAAAGCAAGTACCGCTCCGATCCCAACTCGTACGCCGAGCTCGTGCGTCAGAGGGACCGAGAAGCTCTATTGCGTCTCCTCACCCGTCCCGAAGTGGAGGCGGCGATTCTCAAAAGAGTGGCCGAAAAGGTAACCCATATTCAGTCCTATATCAATCCGGAAGTCCGCCGCTCGATTCCTCCGGAAGCGGTATTGAACTTCTATCGCACGCAGATCATCCCCCTGACAAAAGAGGGACAAGTTCGCTATTTTCTTAGTAGAAAAATGTCTATTTTTCCGCCGCGAATATAGTCCTATATCAAGGGCGCAAGGGCGTGTCCCTAGTTACTCCGCCTGCCGCTCGCTATCACCGCGCCCTCCGTCGATCGGTTGCGCGGTTTCCCCGCCCTCGATCGCGGCTTCCGCCGCATCAACCGCCGAAGCCGCATCAGCAGTCGAGAATTCCGCCGCGTCAACCGAGGGCAGCGTCTCTTCGCTCGATTCATCCGAAGATGTCGTTGCGCTCGAATCTCTTTTTGAGATCGTCTCACCGTCTTTATCATCGCCGGCATCCGCTTCCGCATCAGACTCTGTCTTTATACAAACACCCCCGCTTCGGCTACCGGAATTGAAATATGTAGCCTTGCACTTATATCCTTTTTCGCAATCTTCGTCGCTATAGCACTCCTCCGGATTATCTTCGCACGCGAAAAGGGCCACCGCGCCAAAGAAGGTCAAGCATAGTAACAGTGAGAGGTGGTATTTCGGTCTCATCGCAGCGCCTCCTTGCATTCGGAGCTCGGGGTCTTAGCATTTTTCCCAGCGATAATTACGCTTGTTACGCGGCCAGTTGTAACGCGGAACGTGAATTCGTACAAGGGTAACATGAAGAAAAACAGCCAATTCGAAGCAGCTCTAAGGCGCGAATTAGAAGGCAAGGTACATTTCGATTCATTCAGCCGGCAGCTTTATGCGACGGACGCGAGCATGTATCGGTTCGAGCCTCTCGCGGTCGTCATTCCGAAAAACAGAGAGGATGTGGTAAAGACCGTTGGCCTTTGTCGCGAGTATGGAATTTCGATTACCGCGCGAGGAGCGGGTACCTCGCTGGCCGGACAAGCGGTCGGCAGGGGCGTTCAACTGGATTTCAGCCGTTACCTGGACCGCGTGGTGGAGATAAACCATGAGCAGAAGTGGGTGAGGGTGGAGCCCGGTGTCGTTCTCGACAATCTCAATCTGAAGCTCGCCCCGTTTGGTTTACAGTTCGCGGCTGATGTTGCGACCGGTTCTCGAGCCACGATCGGCGGTATGGTCAACAACAACTCCAGCGGCGCTCGCTCGGTTATCCACGGTATGACGGGTGATCAGGTTATCGAGCTAGACGTAGTCTTGTCCGACGCAAGCCGTTGTCGATTGGGACCGGTGAGCGATCGAGCGCTTGACGAAAAATGCCGCCTTCAGACGCTGGAAGGGAGGTTGTATTGCGAAATCCCCGCGCTCGCTCAAGGCTTGGCGCAAGAGATAAGAGAACGGTTTCCGACCGTTCGTCGTCGGGTTAGCGGATACAACCTGGACGCTTTTATAGATCCGTCAGCCCCGGTCGATCTGTCTCGAATGCTCTGCGGAAGCGAGGGAACGTTAGCTCTCGTGCTCGAGGCCAAGCTCAAACTAACGCCGCTTGCTCCGCATCAGGCGCTGGTTCTGGTCGAGTGTAGCGAGATCTTCTCCGCGGCGGCCCTGGTTCCGGAAATTCTCGAACACGCTCCGAGCGCGATCGAGCTTGTGGATAAGCTAATCCTCGACCAGACGCGAGCTTCGATCTCCCTCGGACCGGCTCGCGCCTTGCTGAAGTCCGATCCGGGCGCGGTCTTGGTCGTCGAGTTTTGCGCGGACTCTTTAGACGAGCTGAAAAGCCGGGTAGACCGGCTCGCCGATTGCCTGCGTAAACCAAGCGCGTCCGGTTGCCTGACGCCGCTCTTCGATCGGATTGACCAGGATCGGTTTTGGGCCTTGCGCAAAGCCGGCGTCGGCCTTTTGATGGGTATTAAGGGCGATGCCAAGCCGTACGCCTTTGTAGAGGATACGGCGGTGGAGCCCTCCAAATTGGAGGCATATCTCCGCCGCTTTCACGCTATCGTTACCGCGCACGGCACCGCCGCCGGTTGGTACGGCCACGCCAGCGTCGGCTGTTTACACATTCGCCCAATAGTCGATCTTAAAAGCGCGGCCGGGCGTGAAACCCTCAGATCAATACTGGACGATATAAGCGAACTGGTCGGCGAATTCGGCGGCTCGCTGTCCGGAGAGCACGGCGACGGCGTGGTGCGGGGCGCGTATCTCGAAAAAATGTTCGGCTCGCGGCTCTACGGCGCGTTTCGTCGCGTCAAGCACCTCTTTGACCCGGATGGTCGGTTTAATCCCGGTAAAAAAGTCGATACCCCCGATCCGCTCGACAACCTGCGCGTGCTTTCTCGAGTCGAGGACATCCCCGAGCTGTCAACCCGTTTCGACTACGCCGAGCAAGGGGGATTCTATCGCGCCGTCGAAATGTGTTCCGGCGTAGGCGAATGCCGAAAAACCCTGAAGGGATCGATGTGTCCGTCCTACAGGGCCACGCGCGAAGAGGCATACGCGACGCGGGGGCGGGCGAACGCTTTACGCGCGGCGCTCGAAGGCAGATTGGAAGGCGGGATAACCAATCCGCAACTCTATCAAGCGCTTGATCTATGCCTCGCCTGCAAGGCCTGTAAGAGCGAGTGCCCTTCGTCCGTGGACATGGCGAGGTTTAAGGCCGAATTTCTTCACCAATACCATACGAAGCAGGGCGTAACGACGCGCGCCTGGATTACGGGCCGCATGGATCTCGTGCTCAGACTATTGAGCCCTTTTGCGCTTTTTATCAACTACGCGGCGCGCCAACCATTGATCAGGCTGTTGATCGAGAAGCTCATGGGATTCGATCGGCGCCGATTGCTTCCTCGATTCGCGCCAAAGAGCTTTCGCAGTAATTTTTACCGTCAAGGCTCAAAGCGGCTCGCGGCGCAGAATAAACAGGTCATTCTCTTTACCGACTGCTGGACGAACTACAACGAGCCCGAAATCGGCAGCGCCGCGGTAACGGTGCTGAAAGCGGCGGGATACGGCGTCGAGCTGGCGAAAACGCGTTGTTGCGGCCGTCCCGCGATCAGCCAAGGACAGCTCGAAAGGGCGGCCGCGCTCGCCCGGCACAACATTGCTATTCTCTATCCACGGGTAAAAGCCGGCAGCGTGGTCGTGGGAATCGAGCCGAGTTGTCTGTTGACGATCCGGGACGAGTACCTCGCTCTACTCGGCGGAGAAGAAAAAAAACGGGCTCGCCGGGTCGCCGATTCGAGCCTACTGATAGATGAGTTTTTAGCCGGCCTACCCCGGGAAAGCTGGGACGCGATCCGCTGGAAAACGGCGCCTCAGACTCTTCTGGTTCACGCACATTGCCACCAAAAGGCCTTGGTCGGCAACGATTCTCTCGAGTCGCTTCTCGCGAGAATACCAGGCTTGGAGGTACAAATGATAGACTCGGGGTGCTGCGGAATGGCGGGGGCGTTCGGATACGAGGTCGAGCATTACGCGGTTAGTCAAGCCTGTTTCGACCAAGACTTGGCTTCGGTGCTAAAAGCGGCCGACCAATCGCAAATGGTGCTTGCGGCCGGCTTTAGTTGCCGCCGTCAGATCGAGCATTTTACCGGCCGTCAACCAAAGCATCCCGTCGAATTTCTCGCTGGTTTGCTCACCCATAGATAGAGACCTGACACCGTGGGCAAAAAATACTACAATGCCGCTTATGCTTACTAAAAACAATCCAGTAAACACAAAGCAGCGTGATATCCCAATCGCGATCGCCTGGCTGGCGACTGTGGTATTCGTTTTAGCTTTTAGTTGCAACAAAAGTCAGCAAACCGCTCCAACTGTCTACTCTTCGGCCTCGTCCTTGAGCTATGCGATGGAATATCCCTCGCGGCTTGAGAAGCTGAATCAGAAGTTTCTCGACGCGAGCGCGAAAGCCCGTTCGAATTGGAACGAATTTGGACGCTTCGCGGGTGCGCTAAACCGACCGCGTTGGGATCAGGTCAAGACGGTTTATAAGCAAGCGGACATGGCCGGTAGAAGCGAAGCCATCGTCGACTGGATGAGACAAAGCGGCTACATCACGGAGTTTATCGAGTCCAACGACGGAACACTTGCTCAGCGCATCGGCACTCACGTCAACTCTCAGATCAATAAGAAAGAAGACCCGGCGGTCGAAGACATCGATTCGCGTCCTTTTGTGCGTTGGGCGCTGAAGGATGCTACGGAAAAACTCGTCGAGAAGCGTTACCGGGAACTGAACGAAGCGCACCGCTTTGTCGCCATGTATGGCGAGACCCTGGGCAAGAAAAATCTTAGGAATCTCGAGGGTCAGGTCGATTCCATAACCGAAGCGAGCTTCATCGTCTATATTCTATTGATCGATCTCAAACAACAAGTGCAGACGCGCGTGGACGAGGCCGGCGAGGTAAAAAATACATTGGATAATGAAATCGAGGGGCTACAGCTTATCGCGGACGATCCCGCGAGCGGCAAAGATGCGAAAGCGGCCGCGAGCCGAAGGATTTCGGAGCTGCTAAAGGTTAAAGCGCCGATTGACGCTCATACGGAAAAAGCTAACAAGCTGATCGAAGAGTTTGAACTGCGGCTCGAACAGTTCCAAAAGGAATATCAAGACAAGTTCTCAATCCTAATCGACGCTGTCGAACAGATGGAAGCCAAGCAGGGTCAACCTTAAAGTTGCAAAAAACGTCGAGCGGAAACGCGAAAAAAGCGCCGAACGGCTGTTCGCAATAACCTCAGCGCTTTCGGTTCTTTCGAATTTTTAATAAACCAAGGCTTGTGAGCGAAGCGTTTCGATTTCCCTCATCGAGACCCCCATGGCGAGAAGATAGCCTTGCACTCCTCCGATCCTCTCGATCTCCTCAAGCACGGCTTCTAAGCTGGCGGGATAAGACGAGAGACCGGATTCTCGCGTGAGTTCGTATTCGGCGAGTACCACATCGGCTGGCGCGCCCAACGCAAGCAAAATCACCGCGACGAGCACGCCGGTGCGGTCGCGACCGTAAATACAGCTAATATAAATGGGATACGCGTCCGGATCTCCGAGCAGGTCGAATGCCGCGGCAACCGAATCGGCGGTGTATAGATCCGCGAGGTAGTCCTGCGGACTGACGGAATAGGGAGTCGGCATCGGAGCGCGGACGACCGTAGCCCACTCTTCTATACATTCGGCGTCTGCCACGTCTGCCCGCTCGGACGGTGTCCGAAGATCGATCACGCTCCTAATTGCGAGCTGCTCGAAGGCTTGGCAGCCTTGCCGAGAAAGGTCCGTTAGCATCGAGCCTCGATATATCAGGTCGCAGCCGACGGTCGCTCCTCCCGCGACCGGCGTCCCGCCGAGGTCGCGCGCGTTTGCAACCTCTTGCTCAAGAATCCACCGCCCCGGTTGACACGCATCGGTCACGCTCGCGACCTCGACCCCGGCGTCTACCGCTGCTTCTGTTTCACCTACATTACCGCCGTCGACCGTAGTCATGTCCTCGCCCGAGTCTAGTTCCGCAACCGTCGGTTCGCGACGATCGCGCGCACGGTTACTTCGATCCGCGGAAATTTGTGGGGAAACATCGATCGCGCACTTTGCCAAAGCGCACAGCAGTACAGCGGTCGATACACGACGTAAAACCTCGAGAACTATCCTATGAATCGATAGAGACATATAATATACATACAACATCTATAGCCGAGTTTCGAGGCGGACGCGTAATATCAATTTGGTTTGAAAAGCGCGTTATGGTTCAATAGGGATATAGAACAGCGATCGAGTTAGTGCGGTCTCAGCAAAGAGGTGATGTTCGAATCGATTCGGGACGCTAGAATAAGCCTCTTTGCCAGCATTAGAAAGTTCCATGGAAAGCCATCAGCCACCTAAAGCGCGCGAGGTCGAACAAGAAGAGGATGGGGCGTTCAAGGGAAACCTCGGAAGAACGCAAACCGATCATGTACTCGTCACCGCGGCGGACGGCTCCGTCCGACCGATCGAGGTGTATCGAGTCGTCAACGTCGCGACTCACCCCGAGCTCAAAGATCGCGTTTTTAGCGGCGCTCTTCACCGCTTGCAAGACGGTCGCGAGCTCGCTCTTTGCTTCGTCTACCACGACCCGAAGGCGCAAAAATTCGCCCTGGTGATTCCCGAGGTGTTGACTCACCTGGAGCTTAAAGAACGCGCCAAGCTGATCAACGCTTTGTCCGAAGATAGCTCGCACCAGGTGCCGAGCTACGTTCGCGAATGCACAACCATAATCGGAATCGTAGCGCTCGAGATTTATTTAGCGGATAGGCTCCTACCGAGCAATAGCGATCTCTCTAAACTTTCCGCTAAGCAAAAAGAGAGACACCTCAAGGATGTGGAAAGAGAATTGACCCGCCGCAACCGAGCTCTCTGCGAAGGAGAAAGGCGCCTGGCAACAACGACTAGAACCATCGAGGCGAGGGAGAAGAGTATATTAAGCCGCGAGCAACAACTCGAGGTTAGAAAGCGCGATCTCTCGCGGCGCGAACAACGACTCGAAGAGCAACTCGGTCGATTGGCCCGCGAGACTTCCTATCATCCGTCGGTTTCGGACGGCGAGTGGCGAGAGATCTCATCGTTCCCTCCGCCATCGATAGAAGTCAAACGCGTACAACTGGAGGAGTTCGCAAACGGCGCGGCGGAAAGCTCCTTGGAACGGATTGTGCGAGACGGCGAGTACGTTGAGATCGATTCGCCGCAAGAGCCGGCGAGAGAGCAAGAACGCAACACGAATCGTGCTAGAAGTCGCACCAGCGGTCCGCCCCCGCTCAGATTGAGAGCGGGGGTTTCGCCGCCTCCTCTGACGCGACGCGGCGATTCCGATCGCGCGTATGAATACTCCGACGGTCGGCTGATATCAGAGGTACCGGCGCCGAGCGCGAGCGATGTCGCTCCGCCCCCACTTCCGGTTTCGCTAAGCAAAGAAAGCCGGACTCGCACCGTACGAGATTCGGATCTTATAACAGTTAATAAACCCGAGGTTGAGCCGCCGCCGCACTTTCTCGCCTCCGAGGATCTTCAGATCGCAATCGTACTGGATAAACATCTATGGCTCTTTGTCCGCGTGGAGGATGTGCATATCTACAGTTACCGTCGCAGCTTAGACTTGTTGATTCAATACTGCGAATATCACAACTACCCGATGGTCTTTTTAAGCCTCGTCACCGAGCGTAAAGAAGAATTTTGGATACGCCGAGCCCTGCTTGATCCCTATCGCGAAAAAGACCGCGAGATCGTCGAAGAATTAGCGCGCTCGTTCTCCGCTCATGTGGTTCTCTATGTGGGAGGCGAATACCTGCAGACCATAAAGGTCGCCTCGCCGCGCGAAACCATCGCCGAGGAAATCCTGCGACGCTCGTCTGTACAAAGCGAACCGGCCGAAAGCAATATCTCTTCTGCCGATGCCCGCGAGCTCGCCTTTGAAGAGCCGCCGCCGGTCTATTCGGAAGATCTTCCTTTTTACCGCCGGCGTCGCGCAAACACCTCGCTCGCGCAGGTCGCAACAGCGGTTGAGCAACTCAGCGTCTGGATGCAGCCCGATAAGATGCGCCAAGCACTCTTTACTTACAGTATTCCCCGGCAGTCGATCGACTCCTCGGCGAAACGGCTGCTTAGCGAAGCGATTAAGTTCGGCATCGCGTTACCCGAAGAATTGCGAAACCAAGCCGTCGCGTTGGGCCTAGCGACCAGTGAAGCCGAGCTGATAGATAAACAAATTCACCATTTTACCGCGAGACTCGAGGAAACCGGCGCGGAATTCGGCCGAGAAGCCATCGCCAAAAACTGGCGGGAGCTGCTCGATGCCGCCGATCGACTCGAGCTCGAGGTCGATGAAGCGATACGCCGTATAGCCATAAGAAGTCGACTTCCCGCAAGCGCGACAACAGCCGATGTCGCACGATATTACTCTCTATCGACAGAGCAATTACTCAACCGACTTAAACAGACGGAAATCGACTTAGAGGTTGTCAGGGAGTTATGCCGCCGAAGGGATGCTACGGTGCTTTCGGAAGTTTTTGCATTGTTTCGCCGGATGAGGTCTGACGACCTTTTTCGCGTAATGGCTCATATCGTCCAATTCGGACACGGCGCGATCGACGCGTTATTAGACGCTCTTTCGTCTGACCTCGTCGATCTTCGCCACGGAGCCACGCTGGCGTTGGGCAGAATCAAGTCGCAAAGCGCGATAGATCCGCTGATCAGACAGCTTCAAAGCGAAAAAACCAATATCTGGAGCGAGATCGCGCGATCGATTGGCGACTATGGAAAGGAAATTCTCAAACCTTTAAGCCATGCACTTCAGATTTCAGAGGGCGCTGATCAGAGATTTGTTTTGACGTTAGCTCATTTGGCAAATAACGGATGTTCGCAACAGATTGGAAAGCTGGAAAAAGACGCAAACGGCAGAATTGCGTCGGCAGCGCGTAAAGCGACGGCGCAGTATTCTCGCGTTAAGTGGGAAGACCAATCGATTCGAGAGAATCGGCCGTTGAATAATCCAAGCCAAACGCTCAGGTCTTCGCAGCTTTTCTTCGCGGAGCTGGCCGAGATAGAACGTAAGCGAAAATAACGCTTACCGTAGCCAGAGATATCGCGCTATACCATTTTTCTGACTTGTGATACAAAACGGCTGCGTTGACTTGACTGGACGTTACACAAGTAGTTCTGTAGTGAAGATCAAAGACGCTTTTCCGGATCGAATGCCGCTGCCCGGCGCGTTATCTGCCGGTTGACGGAGCGGAGGCCGGACGATTACGGATAAACAGCTCTCAACAGATAGGTAAAAGAATGCGCATCGGTGTTTTTAGTGATGTACACGCCAATCTCGAAGCGTTACTAGCGGTACGGGAAGCGTTTCGTTATGAAGCCGTTCAAAAACTGTACTGCTTGGGGGATGTCGTCGGTTACGGCGCCAATCCGAACGAGTGCGCTGATATCGTGAAAAGCATGGCCGAAATCACTATTCTCGGAAATCACGACGCGGCGGTCGCCGGAAGTATGGATTATTCTTACTACTACGAAGCGGCGCGCCAGGTATTGGATGCACACGCGGCTCAATTGTCAAAACAGAACATCAAGTGGCTTCGTGCGCTTCCCTATAAAGAGCGACTAAAAGAGATCGGCGTATTGCTGTGCCACGGATCGCCGGTTCGCACCGAGGAATTCGACTATGTGTTCACGCCCGAGCAGGCGGAGGAGTGCCTCGCGATCTACGATACGTTGGAGAACTTGACGTTGATTGGGCACTCGCATCTGTGTAAAGTTTTCGCGTTGTCTCGAACCGCCGTCATCGAGCTGCCGCCGAAAAGTTTTCGATTAGAGCGAGACTACCGTTATATCGTCAGCGTCGGTTCGGTCGGACAACCGCGGGATTACGACAACCGAGCGAGTTATACGATTTACGATTCGGAGACGCGAGAGTTTGAGTTCAAACGAATTGAATATGACATCGAGTTAGCCGCGCAGCGGATTTTTGACAGTGCGCTCGAACGTAACTTCGGCCATCGTCTGTTTATCGGAGTGTAATATTAATATACGATCCATCGAAGTAGCTCGCGTAAGTCGTTCTGACCATCAGCGAAGACGCTGAATGCTGGTTTTTGCATCACGCCGACGTTGCTGATTCGAGGAGCCAAAGGCGGTTTCAAAACGCGGGCCGTACGCTCCCTGTCTAGATCTGAGCCGGCTACTGCGAGGGCCTTTAGGTGAACCGCGAAAAGCGAAAGCCGATCCGCCAGCGAGCCGAGGTCGTCGTACCGATAAACTCCGACGTTGCGGAAACCTGGACTCGGGCGCAACGGCTCGGACCCTTCGTACGACACGGCAAAACACTTCTCTTCGTGAAGGCATCCCCTGACCCTCGCAACGGCGCGCCACTGCATCTGAGCGGCCGCGTCAGCCGCGGGAACGTTTCCTCTTGGTAACGTTATCGACAACGGTTTCAGTCCTTGATAAGCGAGCAGCCGGGCGAACTCAGTACCATCCACGGCTCCGCCCCCCTCGACGCAGACGACATGCGGAGAGAGGCAACCGCGCTGATCGTAGGCCGCCGTGTCGAGCGCAACTAGCTCGGCGATCTCGCTCGCTCTTTTCCTACTGGTGAGCGCCGACGCGGGGATCGAAACCGCACCCAATCCGTGCCCGTGAATCAAAAGACGCGTTAAAGGAGGAACAACTTTACGAATCGCTTGTACCGTATCGTCGCCGCCAAAAAGCGAAACGACCTCGGCTTTCGCGAACAGGGCAGCCAGTAGGTCCGCGTTCTCTCTGCGGAATCGCACCAACCTATAACAAGAGCCTATAGCTTGGTCCACCCGGTCCAGCGCGCTCTTAAAATACCGCGGAAATACGTCATCGCTCGACGAAACCTTGGCGAAAACCGGCGAGCCTACCAGTAACGGCAACGCCACCGCGCGAAATCCAGCGGTAAACACGTTGCCGGCCAACACGGTTACCACAAGACGGGCCGGAACGGCGATTCGTCGCTCGCTCTCATTCGCGACGGACGCGACGCAACCGATTAACGAGCCCGCAGTGATTTCGGCAAAGGTCGCCTTCAACGCCCAGTCGATCATCTCTCGGGACAGACCGCTGCTCGCAATCAAAGCCTGGCGCAGCTTTCGGCCGATAGTCGAATTCTGATCTAATAAAACCAAAACCGCTTGATGAATCGACTTGGCGACTTGCTCTACCCCGCGTTGCCGCAACGTTTGCGATCCGCGTTCTACCAGATCTTCGGAGACCCTTTTGATCTCATCGGGTGTGGGTCGGTCGATATCGGTCACAAAGCGGCTCCTCGCTTCATCATAATCGGTATTGTTTGTCGGCGCATCGATCTCGAGCGAGTTAGCGCATTTGTACCGGTCCTTCGAACCGCTCGCGCCGGCGAGGAAGAGCCCGTCTCATAAATCCTACCGAAGTATTTCGGAGCGTGACGGTCCAAGGTGCAAAGTGCCGCGACGAAGGACGAGCAGCGCTATTTCGACGAGTGAGCGACGCCGCAGATTGGGCCGTCCCGCCCGAAAGACGAGCGGAGTCATTTATGAGACAGGCTCTAATAAAAAAACACCCGCTTCAGCCGTTAAGTCCCTGCGTGAAATGAGGTGCTTTGTCGCGCGGCCTGGCGAGAAAAAAATAACAGAAGCCGGCGGCGCGCTTTAATGGAAGAGATTCTCGACTCGAGACACCGAAGCTTTTAGACTATTCGAGCTATTGCGAAAAGAGTTTTATTTAACAAGGGAGATCAGTTTCGAGGGTGTTCGATGAAGCAACCTCTTATCGTTAACATGTTGTTCGCAACTCTGGCCGGGCTCAGCTTTGCGTGCGGCCACGCCAAAAATAACGGTGTTAAATTAGAAAAAAAAATCTCTAAGCCCGCGACCGAAAAGAGATCCGAAGTCGTCAAGTACCACGCCACTACGGTAGAGGCTTTTTGTAAGCCGGGAGAAAAAGAGAGATGTAACGCGTTGGATGACGACTGCGACGGAGCGATCGATGAGGGATGCGGATACCAAAGCGGCCTATTACAAATAACCCTGGGGTGGGACAGCGGCGCGGACATCGATCTGTATGTAACCGACCCCACGGGCGAGACACTCTGCTTTCGAAAAAACGAGAGAGATTCCCCCTCCGGGGGTCACATGGATATCGATTCGCGCGGCGATTGCCGTAAACAACAAAAAGTCAATCGCGTTGAAAACATTTTTTGGACGGGGTCGAGCCCGCCCAAAGGGAACTATCAGGTGGAGCTACACTACTTTAGTCCCTGCGGTCTAAACCAAGAGACGAACGCGACGGTTTCGATCTCGGTTTCAGGACGGATCCTGGGAGTATTCAAACGACGCCTTAATCCGGAAGAACGGATTCATCTCTTAACCTTTTCGCTTTATTAGAATCTCCTTTTGACCGCATCTATCTGCTGCTTGCCGCGCCATACCAGCCCGATGATTCCTAGTCCGAGCGTCGAGGCGACCATTACGCCCAAGTTGATCAGCGATAAAAGCACTGCCTTCTCCATGGTCGCCCCCTCGGATCCGAGAACCTGAGCGAAAACAACCTCGCGCACCCCGAGGCCTGAAAAGGTTATCGGAAGCAAAGAGCTTAGAGCGGCGAGCGAAGCCGCCGTCGTCTGTACCGCGCGCGACAGTTGACAACCTATCCCTTGAGACAACTGCCATAGGGTGGCGAAATAACCGGTCCAGGCAATCGTCGACCATAGTAATGCTTCAAGCAACCGCGTTGGCCGAATGAGGAAAGTAGCCCCGCCCATCAATTCTCGGATTTCCTTGACGAATCGACCGATGATCTTTTTATGTTCGATCGCGGAAAGTCGCTCGTTCATCCAGAGCCGCGCGCCTTGAGGCATCAAAGCATACTTCACCTCGATCAACGCGAGAACGCCGCAAGCGGCACAAACCGCTAAAAATCCTCCCGCCAACCACGCGGCCGTATGGTTCCCGGCCACCGAAGCTCCGAGCACAGCCGCCAAGGATAATAGGATAAATACGTCAAGTAATCGATCGAATACACACGAAGACATGGCGCGGCCGACCGATATCGACCGCTCGACCAACGCCTCGGCGCGATAGAACTCGCCCAAATGTCCCAGCGTAACCTGGCCGTAAAATTGACCGTTGAGATAGGCAGCAATAGCGACCGAAGTCGGAATTGCAATCGCTTGAGCGGACAGCATTCGTCGCCAGCGAATGGCTTTGATTAGTACGTTAATGCTAAAACAGGCGAAAGCAAAAGCCAGCGACCGCCACGAAATGGCTTTCAACGAATCCAACATTATGCGGTAATCTACCCGAGACAACACCCAACCGAGCAGCACGAGCCCGACAACCGGAGTATAGAGACGCCAGCGCGAGGGCCTGTTCTTGTGAAACGAGCTTTTTACTTGATCTTCCGTCGGATTATTCTCAACTAGTTGCGGCGAAACGCCTTGAACTGTCATTCCGAGGAGCCATAGGCCGCGAGAAATCTCCGTTTTAAAACTTGTCGTTTCACTCGAAATGACAGTAACCGTTCAGGGGGATAGTGCTGTTTGGCTACGACGACGGCCTATTCATCCCGTAACACCGGCACCGGCCCCGTAGGCGCGCTCGGTTTTACGGGCGAATGGGCCGCCGACTTGTTTGACCCCTGAACGCTTACAAATGACATGTTTGCCGCGACCTCTTGAGAAGTTACCTTTACGATACCTTCCTGGAGCCATCTCCGGGATTTGAACCCGGGACCTACGGTTTACGAAACCGTTGCTCTACCTCTGAGCTAAGATGGCACGTTGTCTACCTTAACGTTGCAAAAAAATCGTCGGCGTAAAGCGCTTCGCTCGGGAAAAATAGCGCGAACTTAGGGAGTGCTCACTTTTTATTGGACCTCACGTGGGGTGAGCTAAGCTGCGGTCCAAAAAAAGTTCCGCGCGCCCTTGTTTCATGGCTTTTTTCGCGTTTCCGCTCGACGTTTTTTGCAACGATAAGGTCTATTCAAGACCGAACTTGCTAACCCGAACGAATTTTGGTGTCAAGCGAGCGCATATGAGATCTAGATCTATCCCAGCCGCGAAATTCCGGCGCGCATTTCGGCATTTTCGTCATCACGACCGAAAAAGACAGCTACGATCGGAGGGCGGCTTGAGGAAAACGGCAAGAGCAAAAGCTAAAAGCTTTCTTCCTCTTCGTCTTCTTTCTCTATCTCTAACTCTTCCGCATCCTCGTCTAAAAGATCTAAGCCCTCGTCGCCATCATCCTCTTCGTGTTCATCCTCGAGATCCTCATTAGCGTATTTCAGCTCGATCCCGAAATCTGAAAGCTGGCTTTCCAGAAGCTCCATGAACTCTTCCACATCGTCGCCGGACCATTCCTCCAGCGTCTCGGCAATGAAATCGTAAAAATCGCCGCTATCGATCCGCTGTTCGATCTCCTCTATCTGCTCTTCGTTGAAAGCGTCCATCACGTCTTCACGGAGAGTCTCGGTGTCGCCGTCTTCCACCGCACCGGCGGCGGAAAGCCTAATTTGTCGAGCTGCTCGCTTGTCTAGGACAATGTCCATGGCAGCCACAACCTCCTAATAGGATTGAAGCGTATTTCTTAAAACAAAGACTCAGCCGTTATGTCAACAAAATCTGCTAGTTCAACATGTCAACCATCTAATTTTTCTCTACAATCGAAATCGTTCCAAACATTACAGGCTGATTTGAGTCGCTAGCTAAAAAATTATCGGGGTTAAAAGAATTTATTCAGGGGGAAAAGGGTGTTTTTTCCTTCAATTCCGCCTTGTTGATCGTTTCAAGTCCAAGATAGCCTCGCTTCCGGGTCGTATCACCACCGTTTTTGAAAGCTACTGATTCGAGACCCCAGAGGGCCATTCACAGAAAAGAGCGCGATCGATGTCTCGTCGGTCTCGCAACGGCTCCTAGGCGAAAAGGCAGGGGGGGCTTTCCAGAGGGCGAAAATTGCGGATAATCATCCGTCGATCTTGACGTAATGGCCAACGAGAGGTTCCAATTATAGAAATGCTTTGCGGGAACTGCCAAAAGGAAAACCCGCCATCGAACGCTTTTTGTAGTAGTTGTGGAGCGCGATTAGATGGTAAGAGCGCGGTTGCTTTAGCGGAACCTTCTTCCGATTCTCGTACTATTTACTGTCTGAAGTGCGGTGCGGCCAACCGGCCAACAATGCGCTTCTGCAGAGAATGCGGCGCCGAGTTGGGACCTATGGTGGTTCAATCGAACTTGGATCCTTCGCATCGTGTCGCCGCAAAACCCGAGAGTCCGGTTGGAAACGGCATACCGAAAAAGATTCTACAAGACGCAACTTCAGCGGATAAGGCCGTGGTTTGCCCTGGATGTAACGCGGAGGAGGATCAAAATTCGAACTTCTGCCGGTTTTGCGGCACCTCCTTAGCAGGCTCCGCTCCGGTACAACAACCGGTCGTTAGAGATTTTTCCCCCAAAACGCCGCAAGTCAATCCCGATATTAAAGCTCAGGTGGTGATCATTCTACGAAACGGCGCCGAAGGGCGTGTTTATCCGCTGGAGGAGGAAAATACCGATATCGGTAGTCGGGAAGGGGCGATCGTCATATCGGATGACCCCTTTCTTTCACATCGCCATGCGCGTATTACGCGCAAAGATGATACATTCGTACTAAAGGACCTGAGTGGAATGAACGGCGTCTATGTTCGTATCAAAAACCCCGTTGAATTAGCTGACAAAGATATGATCTTAATCGGACAACAAGTGCTACGATTCGAAATGGTCCCAGAGATTCAACGAAATTTAGGTACCGCGAGACAACACGGTGTGATGGTATTTGGAACCCCTGAAACCCCACGAATAGCGAGATTGGTACAATACACGACAGAAGGGCTGGAACGTGATGTATACTATTTAAATAGAGAGGAAACAGTGTTAGGACGCGAACATGCCGATGTCGTATTCCCCGACGACCCGTTTTTGTCGCGCCGCCACGCCGTTATTTCGATGAATGTTGAACCTGTACGCTTTTTTCTGCGAGATCTAGGCTCATCGAATGGTACTGCCGTCCGTTGTCGAAATGAGCACGTATTGAAATCCGGTGACCAATTCCGTCTTGGCCGCCATCTATTTCGTTTCGATTTGGTACGTAACGTAGGAGAGGAACGAAATTAACGATGAGCGGCGCGCGACGCGAAGCGGATAACTCTATTTCGGTCGAGGAAAACGACGCTGCAGAAGGTATGCCCGAGAATCGCCAAAAACCGCTTTCCGCAGTTGGTGAACAAGCTACAAACGAAAGTCAAGCGAAAATCGGGGTTCGGTTTGCGGGAAAGACCGCCGTGGGTCAGATCCGGGAGCATAACGAGGACAACTTGGTATGCGCTGACCTGACAATTGGAAAGCTCTTTCCGAGAGCGGAGCTTTGTGACGCGACGGTAAATGAGCGGGGGCTTTTGTTCGCGGTGTGTGATGGAATGGGCGGCGCGGCGGCTGGAGAGGTAGCCAGTCAAATGGCGGTCGATATGTTGTTTGACGCGTTGCGGGGAGATAACCCGCCGGTCGACCGTGACGCGCTGGCGCGTAGGCTCGTCGCCGCGGTGGAACAAGCGGGAAAACGGATCTTCGAAACCGCACAAGCAGACACAACTCGACGCGGTATGGGCACCACCGTCACGGCTACCGTACTGATAGATAAGGTGCTGTTCGCCGCTCAAGTAGGCGACAGTCGAGCCTACTTGCTGAGACAAGGCGACTTTAAGCAGATCACGAAGGATCAATCGCTTGTCAGCCAACTGATAGAAGCGGGCCACCTAACGGAAAAAGAAGCGGAAACCTTTGAGCACTCAAATATCATTCTTCAAGCTCTTGGTACCTCGGAATCGGTGCAAGTAGACCTCAGCTTCGCCGAATTGCGCAAAGGCGATAGGTTGATGATTTGCTCGGACGGACTGTCGGGGATGGTCGACAACGATCTCGTTAGGGAATCGTTGTTGTCGATCGAGGACCCGAACGAGTGCTGCGAAAAATTGATCGAGCACGCGAACGCGGCCGGCGGACACGACAACATTACGGTTATCGTAGTCGATTTCAGCGGCGATTGCCTGAGTGATCCCAAAGAAACCGATACTATCGGATATATCGAGTATCCCCTTCTACCCTCGACGCAAGCAGAGGATCGAAGATACGGAGGGCCCGATGCCGACGAGGTTACGGTATCTACCATGCGGCCGGGCAAAAGGAATGCCGCGCGCGATACCGCTAGCGATAAACGCTTGGTGCCTAAAAAGAGATCGGCGCACCTATGGTTGGTCATCGGCGTTATCTCGTTAGTCGCTGCGGGAGCTTCGTTGAGGCTACTAAGCTTCGAGCAGAACCCGCGAACCGAAGAAGCCACGCAAAATCACAACGTTAAGCCGGCGACGGATTCGTTACCTCAAACTCAGCAAGAAGAGAAAAGATCGTCAAACCAACCCGCTGAAGCTGTCGCGAGCGACGTCGTTAACGTGCGCGTACGCAGCGATATAGAGGACGCCAACTTACATATTAACGGAGAGCTTAGAGGGCCGCTTTCGACCAGCGAGGATAGAATTATCGGTTTACGTCCGGGGGCGTACCGTTTCGAGGCCCGTACTAGCGGAAATATCGCGGCGGTCGTCGTCGCAACGGTTCGTCCGAATACACCGCTAGATATCTCGTTGACACTGCCTAGCGGTACAACCGATCCGTTCCGGGAACATAGACAGAGACAAAGGCCTCGCGACATGGTTGACGGCCTACTTCGTCCTCGGCATATGACGAGACGCGACATCGAGTTATCTGACCGGGGTTCGCTCGACCTCGAATCCAAGCGCGTCGAACCAATCGCGGAAAAAAGTCCAGTTGAAGTGGCTAGCCCATTAGAGCAGCCCGCGCAAGAGACTCCTCGGGAAGATGCGGTGTCGAGCACAACCGAAGGCTCGAAGAAAAGTCCGCCCGTTTCGGAACCGGCTTTGTCAAAACAGGAAGGTCAGCCAGCAGCCCCGAAAGAGGGACGCGAAACGCAACCCGACGGTAAAGCGCCTACTGAAGCTTCGAGCAGAATACCTGATAATCCCTTTGAGTAGTGCTGCCCGCTAAAAAACGCGTACGGCTTTCTACAGCTACAGACCGGGCGAAAGAACCTGTGCGGCGGCGACAAAAGTGGGCGTCCCTAGATTCTTAACCGTTTGAAAACGCGACGACTTCGCGGCGTTATCGGACTATCTGGGACCCTTCTCAAAAAGTGGTGGCGAAACAACCTGGGAAGGCGGTCGTATAGGTTCGCCCTTTGGTAGTATCGATATGTTAGTTCTCCCGGTAAAAAAACAGGCAAGGGCATGGGTACGAGCAGGGGCAAGTTGAGCTGCTTTCAGGTATCTTCATCTTCTCGCCACGACTTTTTGAAAAGTTACCGGGAGTATAGTCTATCCTATTGATATTATTGCGTTCTTTCTAATTCGCGCTCCGACTTTTTGGCTTTTATCGCGATTTTTACTTGCTGCTTTTTTGACCGATTCGCGCAGGTATTGGAAAAGAGATCAGGAGGAACGTTATGAACTTGGGCGGCCGCGTAACAGACGAAGTTGAGCATTACCGAAAGCGAGGAGAGCTGCGAGGTCTGGTAAAGACGGTTCGGACGAGACCCCCCGAAAGGCTCCGTTGGCGTACTGCGATGTCAACCGTGACTGAAATCGCGGGCTTATTGCAGGGGTATAACCGGATGCGGATAGAGGAGCCGGTCCGCGAGCTAGTGCTCGATCTGGACGATATTATCTTACGGCGCGAGACGACCTTGGACGCGCGACGCAACGGCGTAGACCTAGACCGGGGCGAAATTCTACCGAGCCACACGATGTGGGATCTCAAACGTACCGCCTTTCTCACCGGTGTCGATATCAATAACCTCTCGCGATATATAGACCTTCCCGATGACTATTCGAAACCTATCGACACGGCGGCTGTAGTGCTCGTGGGCAGGGCTTTTTCCAATATGTATTGGAGTCGGTCGCAACGACTCCGATTACGCATAGTAAAAGAGAAAAGCTCGTCGCCCCTGATGCGACACGAACAATACATTCTCGACCGCGCCGATTATGACTCGGACCTGGCTCGGCGGTGGGCGGCATTATCAAAGCACATGGTTCAAGGTTCTATCTAAGAGCGTGTTTAATAAGTTCCTCCGCTTCTCTTTCGGACGGGACGGCCTGATCTGCGGCGTCGCTCGCTCCTCGAAATAGCGCTGCTAGCCCTTCGTCGCGGCTACTTGCATCTTGGACCATCGCGCTCCGAAATACTCGGTCGGACCTTATTAAACACGCTCTAAGAACGCATCCGAAAAGGTCCTCTTGTCATCGCGGGCGCAAAGGCCAGGACAAATGCCCAAAGCTGGTACTGATCTGATTTAGGCTGTCGCGAAGCTGGCTCGCGGAAATGCGATTATCCGGCCGTTGTCGAAGAGCGCTCGCGATCAGGTTACACAACGGCTCAAACTCCGGCGTTTCGCTTAATCGGCGCAGTTTGTTCGGGTAGCCGTCATGGGCGAGATGGGCATTAATCGTCGCCAGCTCATTAGGAGCCTGAAATAGTACCTCTCCGGTCAGCACCTCGAAAACCAAGCACGCGTAAGCGTAGGTATCAGCCGCCATGGGCTGGTCGCGATAGTCGTCGGAAAACAACCCCCAAATCTCCGGCGCACCGTAAGGACCGGTGGCGCAACCCGGGCGCAGACGGCGCCCGGCCAATCCGAAATCCACGAGCACCGGCGTCTGTTGGTTGGAGCCATTGGCGCCGGGAGTCTGCCGTAGGATAACGTTCGAGGGTTTTACGTCGAGATGGGAGATGCCCGCGCGATGCATGCAGGCAATCCCCTCGCCGATCCCGTCGAGCAGAGCAAACGCCTGCTTCGTGTCGATCTCGCTTCGCTCGATTACCTTTTCCAGCGTCGGCCCGGGAACAAACTCCATCACCAGAATCGGTTTGGGGCGCGTTCCCGCGTCAAAAGTCACGAATTTCGCCAGATTTCGCTGAATCGGAAGAGACAAAAGGGCGCCGGCCTCATCTCGAAACAGTTTTAAAAACTCCTCCTCCGATAAGGTGCGCGCGGCTTCAGCTTTATAATCCGGAACTTTTAGGGCAAAGTTTTCCGCGCTTGTCTCGTGTCGTTCCTCGACTCGCGTGACGACGAAGACCGATCCCACTCCGCCGACACCGAGCGGTCGAACCACATAAAAACCGCCGAGCGTGCGATGCGCTGGTAGCCAGTGAGGCAGCGGCTCTTCCCTGGGCGAGGGGACGATAAAGCTCTCGCGCCCGACCTCCAAATCGGATTTGATCAGCAAAGGAATCCGTTCGAGCACGATGATAACCGTCTCGGCAATCGCCAGAGGCAACTCGCGCCTTATGGTCTCCGACACCATGCTGAGAACTTCGTCCAACATATCGGAGCTTTCCGGCGTGCTTTTTATTATCGCAATGTCAAGCATCCGCAGGCCGCTGCTGCTTGCCGGCACAGCGCGATTGCCCCGTGTTCCAAGCCGCCAGCGTGCGCCCGAGGTGAGTTGAGCCAGGGTATAAACCGTGTTCCTTAACCGCTCTACCGCCGTGCCCTCCGACCCCTCGGTAAGCTCGTCCACGCATACCGCTGAGGCGATGGCTTCCAGATCTTGTACCAATCGGATAATCGCGATTCGCAACGCGTTAACCCGCAAGGTACTGGCAAAAGCAATGCCTTGAGCCATCTGTGCCAAAGCGTCCAGGGCCGCGCGCACTTGGTAGCCTGAGCGCCTGCCGCTGCGAAATACGTTCATGAGGTTTCGATAAGAGATCATCAGACTCTGAAACTCGCTGTTCATCGACGCTTCCGCGAGTATCGTCAGATGGTGCTCGGATTGAATGCTGTCCACCGTGATGATGAATACGTCCGATAACTCAAACAATCCATCGCGCACCAACGCATCGCAGGCGCGAGCCAAGGCCGCGCAAACCACCCTTGCGAGCGGCGTCGAGGCGTCTTCCTGTACGCGTTTGAACAACAATGTCGCGGTTTGAATGCGTCGATCGCGTCGGTTAGCTACGTTATCGCTAACATAGGTCCCCTCGGCGTCGACCATATGTAGCAAGGTTCGGCAGCGCCTAAGCCTTAAAGTGAGATGGCTGACGGCTCCTTTGGTCTTGATCGAATCACCTTCGACTCGAACCAGCCACTTGGTCAAACGCTCGAATAGCAGGTCCATCGCCGCGGAAACGGGTTCCGCGTTTCGACTCTTTGCCCGAAGGTTCAACAGATCGGACAAGGTCGTATTCTCAAGCAAGCCGATGTCCAGCTCGCGCAGCGCGCGAAAACCGTTACGACGACTTGCGCTCTCTTCCTCGCGGTATTGCTCGAGCTCCCCAATTTTCTCCTGAGCCTCTTGATAGATCGACGTGGCCTCCGCGTGTGCGCGCGGAGCGCTCTGTTCGACAAACAGCATCAAAGCGGCATCTAGACGATCGCGCAGAGTTTGCTCTACGCGTTTAGAACGCGGCGACAGCTCGTCGATTAGAGCCTCACACAGCGCGACCCGGCCGTCGTCCCGCTCACTGCCGATGGCTAAGACCTTCCTAAGCCATCCCTGCGTGTATTGACACGCGCGCTCTCCGAAAACATTCATAGTGTGTTCTCGCCGTAGCTCCACTAAAGCTTCCGCAATCTCCAATCCGCCGACGCGAACGATTTCGTCAAGTATCTCTTCGGCCGCTTCCGGTTCCGTATCCGCCGCACGCGAGAGGCCGAAGATCATCGTCCCGGCGAGACCCTTGTCTTGGTTTACAACATCGCTCCGGAGAAACTCGCGACACGATTCGAGCGCCTCGGCGGGATCCAGCGCGATGCTCGCCGTCAACGAGACCGCGGCTCGGCGCCATTCTGTCGGCGTTAGCTCCGGACTCAAGTGCCCCTCGATCTCATCCTCGTATTCGAGAATCACGCGCGACAAAAGCCCGCGCGCTACCGCGACGTGCCGCCAGACCAATGACTCGCGATCATCGAGTAGTCTTTTCCAAGCCTTTTTTATCTCCGGTTCCTGAAAAACCTTCAGACTCCCGTGATCCCCCAGCGCCACCCGACGAAGCGACTCGCGCGCTGCCCTCTCCAGAATGCGCGCCGCGAATCTCCGCGACGGTAATGATCCCTGCGAAGGTTCCAATAACCACTCGCGCTGTAAATCCGAACGGGAGATAAGCGTCAGCGCTAAACCATCGGGGGCGGTGCCGGAATAAACCGGCAACTCAAACGCCAATCTAATACGCGCTTGTATCGCGGGATCGGCGATGGTGCGTTTAGAGTCGCTCGCCAATGAGGTGGCGAGTACAATAAAGGTTTCGGCATCCCCGTCGAGCAGTCGAATCAGAACGCGTCTTCCCAGCTCGCGGCGCTCCTGACTCAGGGGAAGCGCAGCGGCCAGCTCGTATATAGCGGCCGCCGCCGCCGCCGGAGATAGCCAATCCAATTCTTCAAAAAAATTGCTTTCAAGCGCGATTATAACCGCGCGAAGCAATAGCTCGGGATTGATGCCCTCCAACGGCACTGGCTGCTGCGCGACCGCGGCTCGAGCGAGCGTCGCCATCCCTTGGCGCCACAAGGAACGGCGCTCTTCCGGTATTTGCGTGCGGGAAAGCTGAGCAAAGCTATCGAGATAGTCTTTGGTTTCCGCCACTCGGGCCTTCTTTGTAATCGGTGGTCAGTCTTTGCTTATCCGTTCGTATGGGTACTGCCGTTTGGCTAAAAAGGCGGCCAATTGATCATGTAAAACCGGTTTTCGTCCTCGGTCCGGCTCGTCAGGTACAGCAAGTACTATCCCGCCGGCCCTACGGGCGCGCCCGGTTTTTCCGGCGAATTGGCCAACCACTTGTTTGAGGTCTGAACACTTGAGTCTTTGCAAACCGTCCCGGATCGCGAATCCAGATAATACGAACACATGATAACACAACTGTTCTATTTTGATTATCCCAAACGTCCGGCCAACTGATGCATCAGGATTTCGAAGCTCGCGATACTCAGCGCTCGCTCGCCGTGTGCCAACGCCTTTTGCGGATTCGGGTGCAACTCAACCATGATTCCCTGCGCACCGCTCACTAGCGCGGCCTCCGCCAGGGGAGCGACCCAGCGCCAAGTAGAACACGCGAAAGAGGGGTCGACCACAATCGGAAGGTGAGTCAGCGAGCGAATCCCAGGAAGAGCGGAGAGGTCAAGGGTATTACGCGCCGCTCGCTCGAAAGTACGAACTCCTTGCTCGCATAAAACGACCTGCTGATTGCCCGTTTCGAGAATGATTTCGGCGGCCGCCAGCCACTCCTCGACCGAAGCCATGGCGCTACGGCGTAATATAATCGGTCTGTCGATTTGCCCGGCTTCCTTAAGCAGAGCGAAGTTCTGCATATTGCGCCCGCCGATCTGAACGACATCCGCGTAGCGAGACACGATTTGAATATCCTTAGGCTCGAAAACCTCGGTTGTTACAGGTAAGCCCATGGAACGTCCTGCTTGTGCGAGCAACTTGAGACCTTCCAAACCCAAGGCTTGAAACGCGCCCGCCCCGGTATACGCGCTGAAACAACCCGCGGAAAGAATGTCGGCACCGAGGTTTTTGACCGCTCGGGCGCTCGCAATGATCTGATCCTCGGCTTCCAGCATCGCCGGTCCTGCGATCACGACCGGGCGGCCGGAGCCTATAACTACATTCCCCACCGCAATCGTGGTGTCATTCCGACGTTGCGAGCGAGAAGCCAACTTGTACGCGCTGTCTTCAGCGATTTGGCCGAAGAGATCCTGCTTTTGACCGTCAGGCCCCTCGGACCGACGCGTCGAGGTGCCGCGCGAGCCGATCGTTCGGTGCGGTTGAGCCGGACGGGTATCTTTGGTCGTTCGAGCCGGATAGGAGCCGAGCACTTTAAGAAAACTCGTGTTCGCCGATAGCTCCGTCACCGCCGTTTTTACCTCCGGGTTCGCCGTGTTGCCCTCGAAATCGAGATAGAAGAGATACTCCCAAGGTACGTTAGGACGCGGCCTCGATTCGAGCTTGGTGAGGTTGAGACCGTATCCCGCGAGCACGTTAAGGCACTTTAAGAGCGCTCCTTCTTCGTGTCGGGTCGCGAAAAGCAACGAGGTCTTACAGGACATTCGCTCGTCGTATTGCACGCCCTGTTGCGCGACTACGACAAAGCGCGTGAAGTTGTCTTTTTGATTCGCGATCTCTCGCTTAATCACCGTAAGCCCGTAACGCTTCGCGGCTTCTTCGCTCGCGATCGCCGCTTGAGACCGGTCCTGTTCTGTTCGGATCTGTTTTACCGCCATGGCGGTGTCCTGAAACGCCTCGACCACACAATCGGGAAGCGACGATAAAAAGTTCGAGCACTGCGCGAGTGCTTGAGGATGCGAGTAGATATGCCTGATGTTGCCGATTTCTGCGCTTTCGAGAGCGATCAGGCAGTGTTCGATCAATAAAACCTCTTCTCCCACTATCGCGAGATTCGTCTTAGCTAGAAGATCGTAAGCCTCGTTAATCGAACCCGCCGTGGTATTTTCGATGGGAAGCATTCCATAATCGGCGAAACCCGAGCTCACCGTTTCCAGCATTGACTGGAAGGTGTCACATCCTCGGTACAGCACCTGTGTCTCTCGCGGTCCGAAGTGCTTCATCGCGGCTATGTGGCTATATGCTCCCTCGGCGCCTTGGAACGCGACGGTCACGCTGTCTCGATCTCGGCGTTCGGGATTCTGCCGATCGGCTAAGAACTCCTGTTGATAGCGGACCGAGTGCTCGAGAATTTCGCGAAAAAGCCGCGTGACGTAATAGCTGTCGAGTCCCCTCTCGAGCCCGAGCTCAACCAGGCGAGTCAATAGATCTTCCTCTCGGAGGATATCCCGCAGTCTCGTATCACCATCGGCTTTCAACCTCGCGACATTACGAATAGCCTCCTGGCGATCGGATAATGCGTCAAGGATTCGTTTATCGATCTCGTCCAACCGCTTACGTATATTGCCCAGGTTGCTTTCCACTGAATTTTCTCCTTACAAAAAAATCGATTAGTGATCGTATCTCAGTCTAGATTTTGCTAAGCAGAGTCGCGTGAAGCGCGATTCGAGTCGCTGTCCTTTGCTGAGCGCCGCGCTGCTTGCTCACCTATCGCCCGATAAATTTCGCTCGCTACTCGGTCTCGGCCCTCTCGTTTGTCTCGCGCAACATGCGACCCCGTTTGGCTAAGAAGCCGCTTATCATCATAGGATACGAGCATGAATATCTACACGACGATAATCGAGGTTTCTACGCGAAAAACGCGAGAGCTCGTCGACATCACCGAGCGCGCCAATGAACAAGTGCGCAGGTCCGGTGTGAAAGCGGGCCTCTGTTCACTCTACGCTCAAGGGGCCACCGCCGCTCTTATGGTGCAGGAAAACGCCGACCCTAATATCACTCTGGATGTTCTCGACGCTCTGGAAAAGTTAGTGCCTTCCGGCGTCTGGAGGCACGACCGCATTGACAACAACGGCGCGGCCCACATTCAGGCTGGTATTGTCGGGCCGAGTGAAACCATTCCCATACGAGAAGGTCATCTCGCGCTCTCGACCTGGCAAAATATCTTTTTCTGCGATTTTGACGGTCCTCGCCAATCGCGCCGGGTGCTGGTGACGATCATTGGTTCGTAAGCTATCTAACCGTTCAACGGGGTACTGCTGTTGGACTACGGCGGCGGCCAATTCGCGTACGTTCTCAAAAACTGGTGGCGCGTAAAAAAGGATACCTGGGAGCGGGGGCGTCTCGCCCGCGTTTTTTCTCGCTGTTTTTTACGACTGCGGAGCGCCCGTGTCCCGCTTCGCTTACCGCTCGACTTATGGCGCCTGGACCTGATACTGCTCGCGCAACGCTTCAAGCTCCGTTTCCAGCTCAGCTCGAGCGGTCTCATAACTGACGTCGTCGTAGACGCTGCAAAGCTCCTCGGGATCGTTTTTCAGATCGTACATCTCCCACTCATCGACCTCCGCGCGGTAAAAGTGGATCAGCTTATATCGTTTGGTTCGGATTCCGTAGTGCGGCTCGACTTGATGCGCATCCGGGTACTCATAATAGTGATAATATACCGCCGTTCTCCAGTCTTCCGGGGTTTCGCCCCGCAACAAGGGCACCAGGCTGCGGCCCTGCATCTCGCAAGGTATATCAATGCTGGCGATCTCCAAGAAGGTCTCGGCAAAATCGATGTTTTGCACGAGGTCGTCGTTGACCGAGCCCGGCCGGGTGACCGACGGCCAGCGAACGATCAAGGGCGTATGCAGCGACTGCTCATAGATCCAGCGCTTGTCGAACCAGCCGTGCTCGCCGAGGAAAAAACCCTGGTCAGCGCTATAGATAACGACCGTATTTTCAGCCAGGCAGCTACGGTCGAGATAGTCCAAAACGCGGCCGACGGCATCGTCCAGAGCGGTCGCCGTCCGCAAATAATCCTTGATATAGCGTTGATATTTCCACCGAATTAGCTCGTCGCCGGTCAAGTTCAGCGCTCTAGAGGCCTCGTTCTTGGGTGTGTAAACCGCGTCCCAGATAAGGGCTTGGTTTAGGGCTAACCCGTCGGGGGGCTTTAATTTTAAGTCCCACTCATCCAAGTCGTTCGCTATTGTCATCCGTTGATTGGCCGCGGCCCGGGTCCGTCCCGAGTAGTCGTCAAAAAGAGTCGGCGGCTCCGGAATTGTTTGATCTTCGTAAAGGTTAAGATATTGAAGCGGCGGCTGCCAATCACGATGGGTCGCCTTGTGCTGAATCATCAATAAAAACGGCCTGGTTGGATCACGCGTTTGCTCTAACCAATCAATGGCCTGTTCGCTAATAATATCGGTGACGTAGCCGAGGTGCTGCACGACCACCCCGGGTGAGATCATCACCGGGTTGTAGTAGGTACCTTGACCATCAAGAATGTTCCAATGGTCAAAACCCGCCGGCTCGCTCGAAAGATGCCATTTGCCGATGAGCGCGGTTTGATAACCCGCTTGCTGTAATATCTGCGGGAAAGTTGGTTGGCTCGCGTCAAACTCGTTTCCATTCAACGTCATTCCGTTGACGTGGCTGAATTTGCCGGTCAGAACCGCCGCTCTGCTCGGCGCGCAGATCGAGTTTTCGACCATCGCGTTGGTAAACAATACGCCCTGGCTTGCCAAACGGTCGATATTCGGGGTTTGGGTAATGGTCGATCCATAAGCGGAAATCGCCTGGGAAGTGTGGTCATCGCTGAAGATTAGAAGAATATTGGGACGATCGGTCTGAACGCATTTGTCTGCCGCATCGCTATAATCTACATTCGCCTCGAGTTCGGTTCCGGTAGAGGTAGCGGACGGTTCACGACACCCGACACTGTCGACTAAAAACAATCCAACAGCCAATCGAGCTAGAAAGTTACCCAGTAATAAGAGGCAGTATTTTGTGTTCAAACAACTTCGCGCGAGCCATTTCATAGAAATACTAAACGGCCAAATCTTTTTTTCTATCTTAGGACTCGGATCAAAATAAATGTTGCATTTAGCATCCCATCTTCAGGCCATATTCGCCTCGATCCGATTCCGCTCGCACTCCTCGAAAAAGCGCTGCTATCCCTCCGGTTTCGCAAAATCGGTTCGAGGCAAATCTGACCTAAATCTGGGCGCCGAACACAACATTTATTTTGACGCGAGTCCTTAGGACCGAATTTACGCTCACTCGTGTATCGTGGTCTACCGATTTCTTCGGGAAGAACCGTTGGTATGTGTATGACATACGACAATCCTGGAAGAAACGCTCTTTCCTGTCGGTTAGCCAGTTCAAACCGGAAAAACGAGGGCCGGTAATTGTAGTTCTCTCTTAGAAACCGCCTGTAAGTTATTTTTTTCTTCGTATTAAAACCTCAATAATATCAATGGGTTACAGATATACCAAAGGAAGTCAATGGACTCCGGACCGCAATATTCCTGAACTGCCCCAAGGGCAAAGGGTGATAAACTCGTATTAAATGGCCACGCTGGGGACTAAATCGCCACAAATTCCGCGCTTGAATCGCGACGTGGATATCTATTCCCTTCCGATAAAGAGCATCGAAGCCTTTGTTTTGTCCCGTATCGACGGGGTTACTTCTATCGCGGATATCTCCTTCTTATGCGGTATTTCGATCGAGGAAACCGAAGGTGTTGTGACGCGATTAATCGAGCTGGGTGCCGTGAGTTGGGTAGGGCAACCACGGACAACGAGTAACCGAGCAAAAACCGAGATAGACTCCGGCGAGCTAAAAAGAGATAAACCGATTGGCCGAAAGCCGATTCCTATCGTCGGGGCAAAAGAGCGCGCATCTTCTGTGAGGGTTTTCCAGGGTGATCGAAAAAGCGACCTCGAGACAGATCGAGACAATCCAAAGCCCGCTTCGATCGAAACCACGGCGGCAAGCACCGAGCCGGACATTCTTGCCCATCCCGATCGGCTTTCCGAGCTTGAGGAAGATGTTGAGCTAAGCCTCGAGCGTCGCAGGCAAATCCTCGAGGCTTTTTACCGCATAGAGAAACAGAACCATTACCAGGTGCTCGGAATTTCGGCAGACGCTGATAGAAACGAAATCCGCTCGGCCTATTTTGAGCTTTCAAAGATCTTTCATACCGATTCGGTCTTTGGAAAACGTTTGGGTGGTTATAAGGCGAAAATGGAGGCCATTTTTAAGCGGATTACCCAGGCCTATGAAGTACTCGGTAAGAAGAAGAAACGGCAGGAATACGACGAGTATTTGGCTGTCACGGCTCAAACGAGAGAGGCGGAACAAATCCTCGCGCGAACGACCGATCGGCCGGTTTCGGCGAAAAACGGTGTGATTAGCGTCGTTCCCGAGCGCATCACGATAAACGACTCAACGGCGAAATACGCGTCGACGGTTGAAAAGAGCGGCCCATCGAGCCGACCGCCAGAAAGCCAAAACGAGAAAACCGAAGCCCGAAAAACCAGCTTCAGACCGTCGCTCACGCCGGAAGAGAGGCAGAGTCGTATGCAAAAGGTATTACGCTTGCGTTTGAGCACGGTTTCGGAGCAAAGCTCCATACCCCCCTCTCGGATCTCGCAGCCCTCTGTTCCCCCGACGACCGAAGAGGAAAGAAAGAGCCAACGCGATAGCTTAATTCGAAACCTCGCGAGATCTTTGGAGGCGGCATCAAAGGTCTCGGGCGGGCGCGATAGGGTTTCGAAGTTGCTTATAGAGGCCAAAGAAGCCGAAGGCAAGGGCGACCTCGTAAACGCGGCGAGTCTTCTGCAACTCGCGTTAAGCCTCGCTTCAAATCGCAACGAGATCAAAGCTGAGTATCTGAGGGTTCAGTCGCTCGTCGCTGCTGGTTTTGCTGATAAGTTCGAAAAACAAGCCCTGTACGAAGAAAAGGAAGGGAAATGGAAAGCAGCGGCCCAATCCTGGAGCAGGGTCTGTGAGGGTCGCCCGGCCGACGCTCGTTGTGCGACGAACGCGGCGGAGGCATTTCTCAAGGCTTCCAGCGACATGCGCAAGGCTCTGAAATTCGCCCAGAAAGCCGTTGATATCGAGCCGCGCAATCTATCGTGCTTATTGGTATTGGCTAGGGTATACCTTGCGATCGGCCTAAAATTGAACGCAAAAAGAGAGTTGGAAAAAGCGGTAAAACTAGATCCCGGCAATAAAATGGTGAAAGATCTATTTAAAGAAGTACGGTAAGAGGACGGAGGGCCAATGAGCACGGTGATTGGAATCGATTTGGGAACGACGAATTCGTGCATCGCGGTCGTCGAGGGCGGTCAACCGACGGTGGTGGCCAACCGGGGCGGGTATAAGACCACGCCTTCGATGCTGGCGATCACCGAGGCCGGAAAACGTTTGGTAGGACATATCGCGAAACGACAAGCCGTTACCAACGCCGAGCATACGGTTTACGCGGCTAAGCGGCTTATCGGCCGCAAATGGAATAGCCCGCAGGTGCAGAACGCCGTCGCCAACTGCTCCTATCGAATCGTTGAAGGACCCCACGACGACGTTCGCATTCAGCTACGAAACAAGGTCTATAGCGTGCCTGAAATCAGCGCGATGATCCTGCAGGAGATGAAGATGATCGCGGAGGACTTCCTAGATCACGAGGTTGAAAAGGCCGTGATCACGGTTCCGGCATACTTCAACGACGCGCAACGGCAGGCGACAAAAGATGCGGGTACTATAGCCGGTTTGGATGTGATACGCATTATAAATGAGCCGACCGCCGCGGCCTTGGCCTACGGCTACACCAGAAAATCCGACATGACGATCGCGGTCTACGATCTCGGGGGAGGGACATTCGACATCTCGATCCTCGAGATCAGCAGCGCGGGGGTATTCAAAGTAATCAGCACCGCCGGCGACACCTACTTGGGAGGAGAGGATTTTGATCTACGCATACTTGGGTGGCTGGTCGATAATTTCAGCCAAGAACACGGCATCGACCTGCGCGAGGATCGCATGGCGTTGCAGCGCCTGAAGGATGCAGCGGAAAAGGCCAAATGCGAGCTTTCGGCGATGGTTGAAACCGAGGTCAACCTTCCATTTATCATCTCCGGCGAGCGCAACGAGGCGCTGCATCTACAGTGCGTGCTAACCCGATCGCACCTTGAAAGTCTGTGTGACGATCTGGTCCAGCGGACGGTCGAGACCTGTAAGCAAACCCTGGACGAAGCGGGACTGGAAAAGAGCGAGATCGACGAGGTATTGCTGGTCGGCGGAATGACGCGCATGCCGCTGGTGCAGCAGGCGGTAGCCGATTTCTTTGAGCGCGAACCGAGTAAAGGGGTGCATCCGGACGAGGTCGTGGCCCTGGGCGCCTCGGTTCAAGGCCGATCGCTGATAGAGGAAAACTCGCATATGATCTTGCTCGACGTCACGCCGCACACCCTGGGAATTATGGTGATCGGCGGCTATTTCGAGGAGCTGATTCCACTGAATACCACCGTACCCACTTCGAGCTCCAAGGTGTTTACCACGGTCCGAGACAATCAAACGGCGGTGAAGATTCTGGTCATGCAAGGAGAATCACGGCGCGCCGAAGAAAACGAGCTTCTCGGTGAATTTATCTTGACCGGCTTGCGGCGCGCGCGCTCGGGAGAGGTGGAAATCGACGTTACCTTTGAGATTAACGCGGACGGTATAGTAAGCGTAAGGGCCAAAGACCTGGAAACGGGAATGGAGCAATCGATCACCGTGACCGCCACCAGCGGGCTAACCGAAGATGAGATCAAGAGCATGGTTGCCGAAGCCAGAAATTTCGCGCTTACCACTCGCGAACAAGAAGCGGCGGAGGGAATTAAACAGGAAGCGGATAAGTTGATCAAACAAATCGAGCAACTCTTTCCCGAAGTCGAACGTGTGGTCGCGGGGAGCGATTTCGGACGCGATGCGATAGGTAAAGCACGGGAGGTGGTTAAGCTATCCTATTCGTTAGTCGAGAAAGGCGACACGGACGCCTTGGCGGAGCAGATCGACGCGTTGTCTCGTACCCTACGGATGTTTAGGGGGGTGGTCGGAAAGGTGGGATAGATTTGGCTCCGAGCAGGTCGAGTCACGAAGCAGGAGGCCGCGATGAGCGAAAAGCCGCCGCGTAAAAAAGAGACCCTCAAGGGGATCTCTGGAAGAGCCGCCGAGCCCCGCGCGCGCAAGCAAGGAAGTGCAAGTGCAAAACCGCTGTCGAGCGAGGCTACGGCGCGCGGATATCCTATCGCACCCGCTCGCGTGCCTTCATTTGACCTCGATAACTCACAGGCTTCTGAGCACTATCACGACGGCTGGACGATCGATCGGTTAAAGCGACGAAGCTCGATACCTACGGCGCCTTCAGCCGACTTCGATACCGAAAGGATTTCGCTTCGCTCGCCCGAGCAAAGAACGCTAAAAGGGCTGCCGCGAGTTTCAACTCAAACCTCCATACCGGTGAAGGAAAAGCATGGAGAAGCGATCGATTTGGTCGATCGTTCGCGTTCCTCGCAAATCGCGGTGGACATGAAAGAGGAAATGGAAGAGCTGTTTTCCCTCGGAGAATTCACCGGTGCCTTGAGAATAGCCGAGCTCGTTCTCGGTTCACGTCCAGACGACAAGCAAGCGCTGCTATGCGCGGAAAACAGTCGCTTGCGATTGGAGCAGCAATACCGCTCGAAAATCGGTCCATTGTCTCAGGTGCCCGAACTCGATTTAGGTGACGCCGAGATCCGTTGGCTCGGCCTCGATCACAGAGCTGGTTTTGTGCTGTCGCGAATCGACGGTCGGTCGACGGTGGAGGAGCTAGTAGATATTTGCGGCATGTCCCGCCTCGAATTTTTCAAGACGCTTATCGAGTTATTGAATAGGGGAGCGATTCACTTCGAGCGCCGCTAGGCCGCTAAATCGCGAGCTATTCAACGTGTTCGCGGCGATAGTATTTCGGTTGCGCGACTAATACGCGCGGACTAACTTCCGAATCATGAGTAAGAATCAATATAAGAAAATCGTTCTCGCTTATAGCGGGGGACTCGATACCTCTGTAATTCTCGCCTGGCTTAAGGAAACATACAAAGGCGAAATTATCGCGTTCTGCGCCGATATCGGACAAGCCGAAGAGACCGAAGGTCTCGCCGAGAAAGCAAAGCTGAGCGGCGCGACCGAGTTCGTCTTGCGAGACCTTCGAGAGGAGTTCGCGCGTGATTTCTGCTTCCCCATGTTGAGGGCGAATGCGGCCTACGAGGGCGATTACTTGATGGGCACGTCGATAGCACGTCCGTTGATAGCGAAAGGCATGATGGACGTGGCTCGTGAATTCGGAGCCGATACGATTTCTCACGGGGCTACGGGAAAGGGAAACGACCAAGTTCGCTTCGAGCTGACGGCGATCGCCATCGACCCTAAGATTAATATCATCGCCCCGTGGAGAGAGTGGGATCTCAGATCGCGTTCCGATTGTATCGCCTACGCCCAGAAACACGGTATCCCCGTGGCCGCCACCAAGGAAAAGCCGTATTCGATGGACCGTAACTTGTTTCATATCAGTTACGAGGGGGGTATTTTGGAAGATCCTTGGCTCGAGCCTGACGAATCGATGTTTATCCTCACTCGCGATCCGGGAAAAGCGCCAGATAAACCTCGCTACCTAACGATTCGGTATCAAGACGGCGATCCAATATCTCTGGACGGAGAGAAGATGTCGCCCGCGGCGATCATCCAGCGGCTCAATGAGCTGGGCGGAGAGCATGGAGTCGGACGGGTCGACAAGGTGGAGAATCGCTATGTCGGAATGAAATCACGAGGCGTATACGAAACGCCCGGAGGGACCATCCTGCATAAAGCTCATCAAGCGGTCGAATCGATAACCATGGACCGTGAAGTACAACGTTTGCGCGATTCGCTAATTCCAGAATACGCGTCGCTGATTTATCGCGGATTCTGGTTTTCCCCCGAACGTCTCGTTCTGCAGGCTATGATCGACAAGGCGCAAAAAGGTGTAAGCGGCGAGGCGCGTATCAAGTTGTATAAAGGTAACGCTTTTGTTGTAGGTCGGCGCAGCGATAACTCGCTCTACCATCAGGAATACGCCACTTTCGAAGCGGACGACGTTTTTGATCAGTCGGACGCGACTGGTTTTATCCGTCTCAATGCGTTACGATTGCGGATACGCGCGTTACGCGAGCAGAAGAAATCGACGAGACCCGTGTGATCATCGAATATGATGTCGTCTGATGAGACGAATCGTTAGAGGTTGAGAAAGGCAAGGGGTTTTAGGCGTTGGAGTCATTTGTTTGGACGATTCGATAGAGGGTTTAGGTAGTGAATTCCTAGGAATTCTTGCCTGTATCACACTCGGGACGATGTTTTCCGCCGTCGACGAAGCGATGGTCGCTCTCGGGGAGTTTCGCGTTCGAACCGCTAGTGAAGCGAACGATAAAAGCGCCCGAGCAGCGGCGCGATTCCTCGAAATGGCGCCGGTAATTCAAGCAAGGCTTTTCATGGGCCGCGTTTTATGCGTCACGGGAGCGGCGATTCTAGCGTCCGATCTCGGATATAAAATCGCGGGTTTACACGGGGAAATCATAGCGTTTCTCGCTGCGGTGCTCGCTTATACGGTGATCGTAGGAACCGCGACCGCTCTGGTTGTGCGGCGAGCCAGTCGGCTCGCGCTGCCATTGCTGCGTTTTTTCCGTCCTCTTGAACTTTTCATGGCGCCTTTCGCCGTCCCGTTAATACTGGTTAGCTCATTGATCAAGAGGCTATACCCGGCGCGACCTGAAGACGCCCCGGAACGCGTAACCGAAGTTGACGTGGAGCAATTGATCGACCAAGGCGAAGAGCACGGCTCGATTACTGAAGAACATGCTGATCTTTTGCGCAGTGTTTTGGAATTTGCTGACACGGTCGTACGCGAGGTCATGGTTCCGCGAACAAGCATGGTCGCAATCGATATCAACACGCCTCTTCGCGAGGTATCTCGTCTCGTCGTCGAAAAGGGGCATAGCCGTTACCCGGTATATCGGGGAACTATTGACCAGATCGAGGGGATATTATACGCCAAGGACCTCTTTCGTTTTATCGACGAAAAAAACGGGATGTCCGGTAAGCTCGAGGATCTGATTCGCGATCGCGTTTTTTTCGTGGCGGAATCACAGAAGATCAGCGGGGTACTACGCGATATGCAAGCGCGGCGCGTCCACTTGTCGGTGGCGATCGATGAATTCGGCGGCACGAGCGGTATGGTAACGCTCGAAGACATTATCGAGGAAATCGTGGGTGAAATCCAAGACGAACACGACTCCGAGGATCTAAGCGCTAGAAAGATCGCTCAAGGTCACTATTTAGCAAATGCGAAAGTTTCGATTTATGACTTGGCAGAGCTTACCGGAATGCAGCTACCGGAAGAGGCTCGTTCGTATGAATCTTTGGGCGGAATGATTGTAGATCTAATGGGTCGTGTACCTAGTAAAGGCGACTCGGTTCAGTTTGGTTCCTACGATTTCATCATTCGCGGAGCCGACGAACGCCACGTAACGCGAGTGGAAATCGTTCAGCGCCGGGAACCGATGTTAGTTAGAAAATAACCCGATCATTGTCATTCTGATGCCACTCGCCTCCGATTAAGGGTACACGCGCTCAAGGCATAGAACCGGAACAGGACAACGCGTTGAAAAAGCCGTAAGCGTTCAGGGGGGCAAACAAGTCGGCGGCCAAGTCGCCCGTAAAACCGAGCGCGCCCGCAGGGCCGGCGAGGATGGTACTTGC
>JAFGIB010000199.1 GCA_016929805.1 Deltaproteobacteria bacterium
CCACCCTGGTCCCATGATCCTGAAAACCGTGTGGTCCCATCAGGGTGAAAACTGGCACCAACCCGACGATCGATCCTTAATGACCGGGGTCGGAAGTATCGGGGCCGGGGGGGGAGGTAGCAGTCCAGGTTTGAATAGGGATACTCGTTTAGCGACTTTACGAGCTGCATGAAGTCCCGCCCTGTCCTCTTCTTCCTCGTCGCACGGTACGGGTAGGTTCGCAACGACCATGTCTCCCGAGTCCCACCCCCCAGTATCGGACCGTGCCCACCATTTCACTGTTACCTCAACTACATCTTCCTTCTGGTTTAGTCCGAGAAGGAAGATGCCCGGCTTTGGAAAGCTGCAGAGCCGAGCGTAAGGTAGGAATTCTTCGGTACAACTTTCGTTAAGGGTGTTTGCCGGGCAGTTTGTCGAGTACTTCTTACACGGTGCAGACTCTCCCTCCTCACTTATAATAGTCTCCACGTCCTTTTCGATCTGATCCATATCCGTGACTTCTACGTAAGGTAGAAGTCCGCTTTTAGGTCCACCCTGATAGTGAAGGGTTCTATTAAACTTACGCAGAAACTCGTCGCCAACGCGACAGCTACCTTTTTGCCGTTCCTGGTTATAAGACAAGTGCACAAGAACTGGGCTTGGTGCAGTGCCTATTTCCATAGCTGCGTTCGGTACCAACGTGTTCGTAAGTTTGGTGTCTTTATACGCTTCCGAAATCACAACCGGATCGATCGAGTCAAAGAACGTTTGGACGATCGTTTCGTCAGGCTGGTCCTTGACCAGCTCGGCCCGTGCGTTTTGAGAGGTACGCGTTAAATCGGGATAGCGTTTGACGATTTGCTCTAGTACTAGTAATAAAAGGTTTCGTTTTCGTTTGTCGGCTAGCATTGCTTTTACAGCCGCGCTTTTTAATACTTCGATCGGATCGATTCCTTGTTTAAACGCAATATTCAAAGTACCTTTTAGGATGTCAGCGACCTGCTGCTTCGTGAGCCCGCGACTTGCCAGTTGTTGAAGGATCTGCTGCACGGCATTAACGAGCTGAGAGTCCGACAGAACGACCTTAAGTAAATCGTCGTACTCTTCAGGAGATAACTTGCGCGAAGCGAGTATATCGATCAAGAGGGCCGTGTTCTCGTCGCTCGGAAGGGAGATCCTAATTGATTTCTCAACTTTTAGAGCGCTTTCGGAGCCGAGGTCGAGGTTTCTTAATAGATGCGCGGCTTGACGCGGGAGCTCATTTCGGCGTTCGACGAGTTCGGGACACCCCGTTTTGGGATCGCAATGGACCACGTCATCTTTGAACTTCTTAAGACGTTGCAGGTAAGTGTTCGCCTGATCGTCCGTGCTTCTAGGTTTGTACGAACCTTGCGAAGTTGATCCGTTGTGCCTGAGGCAGTCGTGTATCTTTCTAACCTCAAAAAGCTGGTCCTGAATATCCATAAGTGTTTGATGATTCTCTCGATCCGGATCGAGACGTTTGGGAATTTTGTCCCAAATACGATTAAGTTTGCTACAGCGATTTGGGTCGGGTTTAT
The DNA here is from genome assembly GCA_016929805.1 of Deltaproteobacteria bacterium. GTDB lineage: Bacteria > Myxococcota_A > Polyangia > Polyangiales > JAFGIB01 > JAFGIB01. The sequence continues at coordinate 1,539 of JAFGIB010000199.1, forward strand.
CCCACCTTTTATCCAATTCTGCTCTTGCCTGCATGACGAGTTTGTCGACTTCGTCGCCTTTCGCCGTTGCAGTAACGCTCCAACAAAACGTGACAACCAATACTATAAACCTTCCCAACTTCATTCGTCCCTCCCATGTACTTAGGTGTCTATTATTTTATAACCTCGAAACACTGGCCGAACGCTTCTGGGCACGGAATGGCGCGCAGCTGTTCGCGGCTGAAACGCTTACCGTCAACTGTCTCGACTAGGTCCTCAACCAACCCGCCATGCCAAAGGTATAGACCTTCGTTAAGAGTAGCCCAACTTCCGCGTTCGATGCGCTTAGTTATCTGCGGCTCCTTAGCCGCTGGAAAGCGTATCATTTCAGTATCAGAATCAAGACGTAGTAACGACATTTCGCCGCCATCTAAGGTCAAAGCAAAACCCCTACTGGAGCGTATCATCGCAGAGACACTACGGAGTTGCATTCTTGTCCCTGTAACAATTTCGTGCGAACCCGTTGGAGCGATCCAATCTTGTTGTCCCTTCGTTACTCCCCAAAAAGTCCGAGGCAGAGCGTCGGCAGCGCCAAGGGGATTTGCCCGATAGGATTTCTCTAAGGAAAACAGCCTTGGACCGATGAACGACGCCAACATCTGGCTTCTATCGCGGGGCGCTAGCGTAGACGATGCGTTCTCTCGACAATTGGCTACTTCCTTGTTGTTCGTTACCCGATATACCGGTAACGCAGCCCAGGCCTGACGGCGCAACCTCGGAGCAAATCGAACATTATCTTTCATATATAATTGTAACGATTGTAACAATTCCAAATCGTCTACAAGCTCGTCTCCGTTGGAATCGCCGCAAACTAGCGCGTCGATAAGCGAGTTACCCATTGCCGTGCCGCCGTTTTCTCCGGTCTTAACCGATAGAGAGTCTGCCGATAGCACCGCAAGCCGAGGAAGATGGCCGGAACGATCCACTGGAACGCGAATATCTACGTCTGCGCTCCAACATGCGTCAATCACAAAGACCGCGTATGGCGTAAGCGGATTGACCTTACGCACCAGATCATCGAGGGTAACATTACCGTCGCTAAAACAGATTTCGGTTTGATGTCTCCCCCTCTTGTCGATAGAGACGTTCGAACCGTGTCCCGTATAAACTAGAATGAGTGGACGTTTATCGACACGTTCGAGTTCCTCAATAAGTTCGCCCCGGGTCGTCAAGGGACGAGCGTTTATACGCAGGGCAGACATAAGATTCAAGCGCTGAAGATCAATGTGCGACTGAAGTTTCTTATCAAAGATCCCTTTACACCAATACGCGCTCTCGACAAGTACATGACGAAACTCCGTATTGTCTTTCCTAATGTGCGGGCTTTTGGGGAGACGAGTAGTAGTACAAGTGTGGTTCGCCGCGCACGTTATTACTAAACACGCGAGTCCGAACCACATCCGCAAACGTGTTAAAGAGCTTGTCTCATATATATTCGCGCTAGTGTTCTCAGTCATACCGCGGAGGCTTTTGATTCTATCGGGCCGGTGTTCGGTGCTTTTGATAGAGATGATTGGGCGGCGTGATTGATACCGAACAAGGATAATAATTGGCGTACTAAATCTATGAATGTTAGCAGTGTTAGGATGAAGGCACTTAAAAGTTTGAGTAGCTCGAACCATCGAGGCTCGCCAACTGGTTTAAGCACTTCTACATCACGAGAAGAAGACACGTGGAACCGTGCGGTAACGCCTGCTGGCCGAGCTTCTGTCGGGCCGTATACGAGCAGACTCGAAATGGCGGGGTCCAATACCCGCACGTCGGTGTGCGGAAGCACGTCGAGTGATGCCGCTCCATGCACCACCGGTTTATCCGAGACGGTCGCAAGGAGTTCAGTTGCTTTTATATTGGTCAGAACTAGAGTTGGATATTTTGGGGTTTCGAATGTCAACGATAGGGTCTCGGAAAAGGGCTGCTCCTGGGGTAAGGTATTCCCAATTAGTAGGGTCCATGAGTGGGTATTGCATGAAGCGGAATTGATCGGTGTTAAGTTTAGGACCGAATCGTTCTCGAATTCGGTGCGAGCTAGCGCTATAGAGAGGTCGTCGCATCGCGAATCCGCAGGCTGCAGTCCGAACCAGGGAAGGGAACCGCCGGATTGGGTTCGCTCCCACAATACGCGTTCTCCTAGCTCCGCCTTTTTGATAAGCGATAGCAGTTCGAAATCGATGTCAATGCTCTGCCTTGGATTCGTTCGTACCGGGCCGGTAATCGTGAGTTCGTTAGCGTTTATTTCGACCGCTGCAGGTGGAAACACGACACTCCAAGCGAGTACAAGTGATGCAAGGAACGCCACGAGCGCCACTAATATACGGATAGGTCGGCGCTTAAGAACCGTTAGTACGACATTTAATACACGCTTCATGGCTTTCTCAAGACGCAACTAACGGTTGTGCGTGCGACAGAGTTGTCGTTACATATTGCTTGGACAACTACCCTTAATTCTGCGCGGTCTTTGTTCGGCAGTTTAAAAGGCGGCGTACGAACTCGAACCGGCTCATTCTTTCGAAGGGAAATAGCTTCGCATTGGCTGTCTTTACATTTGGTCGGGCAGACGGAAGGCCACTCAAATGGATTTTGCAAAGCCTCGGTGCGCTGGCAGGCGTTGCATTTCTCCGGACAGGCTGGCGTCATGTCCATTTTGGACTCGGGTGGCGCTGCGATACCTACTAGCAACGGCTTCTTTGCGCTACAGTCCGCAACTACGTCAACGTAGAGATGTGGAGCGTTGGAGGCTCTCCACCCGGTATACGGTACGTTGCAATAAGCTTCTGGAAATTCCCCCTGATTCTGAATGGTAATTGATGCGGTCAGATTCGGTTCGCTAGGATAATGCGCTGCAGATCCGCAACTCAATACGACCAATGACGTCAGAAGAGTGGATGCAATTACTGTCGCGTTTGCGCCCAGCGGGAAGTTGTCCCGTAGCACGAGCATAAAGTCGTCCTCCATCCTATTATTGGGTTCCCGTGTCGTACTCGTAAAGCGGCGTAAGTATGCACTTGTTAGCGCTGCCCCATAACGGCAAGGCATGCATTACGGTGCCCCTCCGTCGCCAAGATGATTTCTAGCACTTTCTTTACAAAGAAAGGAAGCCTAGTTGATACGAATTTCGGTCCTTCCTTATAAAACTGTGAACTAAGACATTAACGCAAACCTGATCGTATGTTCATAAAGGATTACAATAGTCCGAAATCAATGCGTCTTGCTCTAACTTCTACCTTATTTCTATAGCGTCTATCAGGAGAATTCGAAGCACTCTGTCGAAAACAAGCTGGTTCAGTACGTTTCTCGAAAGACGTGTCGGGGCGAAATTCATGAATCGCGCACTCTTTCTCGAACGGAAGCCAGTAACCGCCCAATCGATAAAAGTAGTTAAAGTGCGCGAGGTAATGAATTGCGCGTCCCTTATCGGGGATTTCCATTCCCCTCTCGATCAGTTTCTCAACTTGGAGATCAAAGCTAAGTTGCTGTCTGCTTTGTTTCATTAAGGATAAAAAATGCCCCTCTCGAGGCGCATCGTAGAGAGGCGGAGAGGGGACTGTTAACCAGAAAGTCGTAGTCTTCATGCGAGAAGTCAATATGCTCGGCGACAAAAACGCCGTTCTATTTGAAAGGTCGGCGGAGCGTTCTGGCGAAGCGTTCTCATCCTAGCGACGCCTCGACATTCATTGCGACAGATTGTCCTACTTCGTTCCTAACTAGCTGTTACTACTGACGGAAAAAACGAAGAATAACGAGATGTTACATAAAAATAGCACTAAACGTTAATTCAGTCATCATCCATCACCCGGGGAGCCGTTATACCCTCCACACCAACTTTTATTGACCATTTGGTTAACAGATAGCCCTGAGGAAATCGCCTCGGGTTTTTGCAATTTAATGCCCTTTTTAATGGGCATTTCGCGCACGATGCTTAAGAAGGCGCTCTCTGCGGTTTTGGGCGGAGAGAACGGGGGTGATCGCCGACGAGCGATATTTGGCCTCAAATGGTACTCGCGATGAGTCTCCGGGTAGAGAGCACGGGAGAGTGGTTTACAGCTTAAGAGCGTGGTTAATAGGACTGATAGCTAATATAAGGTTTTCCATATCACGCCATATTAGTGCTTGATATTATTAGGTTTTTTCTTACGACCAAATTCTGTCACCTCGTTAAAAACTCGTCAATCGGCGATATTTGGCGAAAATTCTCGGGGGAAGCGCAGTGAGAGACTAAGTTGACTACCTCAATTGCCGATTAATGACATAACCTATTGAATCTAAATGATATTTCGTAAACTCGCTTCAATTTTTGTAGGTACAATCTCGCCGTTTTTCGCAGTTTTTGAGCTGAGCGCGCAACCGGGTCACCCCCGAATCAGGCACGCCCTTTGAGCTTGGCCGGTGGACGATTATTTCCTACTCCTTTATCGGTTCGGTTTTTTTATACTCTCGACGTGAGTCTTGTTTACGGAAGCGCTCGGAGAGAGAACTTCAAAACGCGTATAGAAATAGTACGGGTACCCATGATATGAGGAGTGATACCTTTTAGAATTCGTTCGCAGCTTGAGGCGGATCGCGATAGTAGATAAGACAGACTAAAATCGCCGCTTCTTAAACATAATAGTTCTTTATATTTCCGAAGATAGCGTGTTAGAATATGAAAGCCGATTTTATAATGAAAGCTAAGAAAGGTAAGTTGGGTTACGATGCTTGTACTACGTCTATTAGTCTCGTTGTTACGCTAGGAACGTCGGTCGTACTTCCGATCTTATCTTACCTGAAACACTCCGAATGCGACGACAAGATAGTTATCTGGTCTATATATATTGCATTGGCTCTTTGTATAATTTCTGCGCTTGGTAGTGTCATTATTCAATCACGTCTTTGGTTAGCGGCCATCATGTTGTGTCTGCTTGAGCTAGTAGCTATTACATGGTGTAACGAGAACCGAGTCACTTGTATAACCACAGATTGGCCTAGCGAAACTCCATTAAACGAAGCGGCGGTCGGGGGCCGTCTTCGGGGTATCAATTCGGCTGATGATTCGATTTTTGTTTATGTCTGTACTGCACAGACAGAGGACGGGCCATTATGCTTTTTTCAGGAGAATAACCAAGGGCCTACTATTGAATCAGATATTTGGCGATCATTCGCTCGGTTCGGTAACGAAACCTCGGAAGTCAACGCAGTCCGGGGTAAAATAACCTTCCATGTAGTAGCCGCTGCCGGGAGGCAAGGGATCGAACCCGAATTGCCCAAAACATGTAAGGGCACCGCAAGCGATATCACGGAACGTTTGAGGAACTTCGATAGAATAAGTGTCATATCGCGGCCGCACAAAATCGAGCGTTTAATACCACCAGCACCTAAGATAGTGTTTACTACTCTAAAAGATAAAGCAGCTAGTATAGATTTGAAACGTCGTCTTCCGATCTATTTTGTCACCCCACCAGTCGTTTTGGAGTGGGAGGAAACTGCTTTTGTGCAAGAATCGCACGATGGTGCGCCCGTAAATTCGATATCGCCCGCAGATGCGTATCGGCTAATGGCTTGGCCCCCTGGAGTGCATAGAATCGAAATCAAAGTATCCGAAAGCGAAAGTCAAGGCCCGTACGACAGTATCTATCTTCATTTTAGAGGTCCCGTATCTCCAACAGACCGATTTGAACCCTGTATTAGTCGTGAAAAGACAAAATAGTACCACAGGAACGAAATTGAAGTGGTTGCCAAGTGTTATTATCTATTTGAAAACTAAGCGACCTCGGTTCGATACAACCGACCGGTATCGCAGTACCTACTAGCGGCGTCAAATTCCCGGACCGCCGTGTCCTCAGGCTTTATTTCGGTTGACAGAGGTTTTGTGGATTTCGCGGCCATTTTCTGACGGTTATTGCGATCGTCTAATAGTAATCCCAAGCGCAAAAATAAATGACGAAATCGGAACGATGCCCCACCAAATAGATTCAGCGGTTAGCGATGGTCGGCAATCTGATAGGAATGGCTTAGCTAGTGGGTGCTCCCATATCTCTACACCCGACAGCTTGCTACGGTAGATCCATCCTCCAGCAACGAGTACGGTGTGATAGGCGGGGTGTGCGACTAGTGCCCATCGTGTACCGAGGTCGCGCGCTAGGTCTAGATAGGGTAGGACACCTTGCGCCCCGCGTTGGCTCCAGACAGCGCCGTCCAGACTGCCCAGTCCGCTCGTTCGCAACGCACGAAGCTCACGCGCGGTATGATAGTTGCCGTCGATGCTTCCGTTGTCTACGATTACGGAAAGCTTCGACATCTGCTCACCGAAACCCAATGTCAAGAAGCGATATGACATCCTGCTCGGCTGCGCAAGATAACGAGCAATTGCGGTCATACTGATCGCTGCAGGCTTTTGTCTAATTATAGATGACGATCCCGCCCATATAACGGTTACCACCATCGCCGCCGCAAATGGAACCAACCATCGTGGCCGGACGCCGTCTTTACCTCGAACGGCACGAAGCGCAACTGCACCAGCATAGGGAGTAAGCAGCACAGCAGCCCACAGCGCGAAACGGTCGTGTGTCAGCCAGTCCGCACTTGGCCCAAACAACCACCACGGCAAACGTGTCGTTCCACCTAGTCCCAGGAGGAACAACGCAAAGAAGCTTATTGCTAACGGACGAAAACGCGTTCCGCGGATCGCACTAACTAGGAATGCCGGGACGAGCAGGATAAGTGGGCCGTACATGGGCCAGAAAAATAAAGAACGTGCCGCGCCGTCCACCAGAAAGTCATGGCGGCTGGGGTGGTCGATCGGCGTCTGCAACGGGTGCTTCAGCCACCACACGATAAACGGCCAGCTTACCGTTGAAACAATAGCGCAGCAGGTGACCATCCAAATTAATACACGGGTTAAAATCTTCGGGTAAGACTCAGTTCGAAGTGCCGCTGCGCGCCAAATAACTGCACCTCCTATCCATGGCAACAAGAGGAGTGAACCGTGATGCGTTACTGCTGCCACAGCGAGCCACGCGACAGACTCGCAACCGACGCGCATACAACCCTTCCTTAGGAATAAATACGCCCTTGCGGTCGAAAACAAGATCAGGACCAGTGCACAAATCGTTGGGAGCTGTCCGAAAGACCAACTGCTTAACGCAATCGCGGGAACAAAACATGCGCATAGACCGCCCGCGATTGCCGCTCGAGAACCGACAAACACGCGACTGAAGTCGCGCGCCGCGAACGGGAGAGTCGCGAGCGCTGCCATCAATACGATGAGGAAAGCCGTTTCTTCAGCGTCGTAATGCTGCTCGCCTATCGATATCTCCTCGTTATTCGTGCCCAATTGGCGGAGCTCCTCGATGGGCCATGAAACGATCGCCACCAGCTGCTGGGCTAACGGTGGATAGGATGCCGTCGAAAATCCGGTGTACCACCTTGTTTCCCAAACGTTCCACCAGCTCCTACGGTAGTGGTCTGCAAGAAAGATGTGTACGCCAGTATCGTAGGCATCGCGATGCGCTCCCAAACAGGCGAACAGAAGGTTGAGAGCGAGAGCGGCGAGTATAAGATGCCGACTGGTAAAAGCATGACGTCGCGCATCCTTCAAACGATCCTCCGCTTGGAGCGCCCGTCCAAAACCTGCCGAAATACGTCTACATAGAGATTGCAGATTTCAGTTGGAGTATAGCGTCGCATGATAGCTACGTTGTGCCGAGCCAAGGCCTCCATTCGGATCTCATCACGTAACAGCCGCTCGATGGTAGTCGCAAGCGCTACGGAATCATTGGGCGGAACATACTCGGCTTGTAATCCTACTTCTTCGGCCGACGCACGTAGTTCATCCAGGTCGCTCAAAATAGCCGGCCTTCCAAGTGCGGCAGCGCGATACAGAACCGACGACGCGCCGGTAGATGCCAGGTATGGCAATACTACCGCCGTGCTGTCTGAAAAGAGTTTGCGAAGGCGAACTTCCGGTTGCGCCCCCACATACTCGACTCCGTCGGTATCGGATAGTTGCGCACGGACTTCCCCGCAATAAGTGCTGAATCTAGGATGATCGTCACCGACGATTAACAAGCGCGCCTGACCGCCTCGTCTGCGGAACCGTTTAAACGAAGCCAGCAGGACCGAGAGCCCTTTGTGAGGCGAAAGGCAACCCAAAAAAAGCAACTTCTGCTCGCGATGTCCGGAACGATGGGGCAACAGTTCCGGCTCAACGAGCGAACCGTGCGGTATGTGACGAACGTTAGTCGTTCTATAGAGACGGCGAAGTTGACTCTCGTGGCGGGCCAAGGTCACGCATGTGACGTCAGCATTTAAAGCCAATCGAGTCGCGATTCTTCCACCAGCTCTTACGGTCCACTCCGAACGTACACCAACAGCAGATAGGGATATGTCGTCGAAGATTTCGTGCATGGTCACGACGGTGGGTATACCCAGGCTGCGAAATATCGTCGGCAATACGTAGCCTGCCAATATCCGTCTACGAGACGCTCCAAAGGCACTAAAACTAAGGTTGAACCAAACAACATTGGGGTTCAGCGTTCGAATTTTCTGTAGTATTTCGAACGCGCTGAATCTACGATCTTGCGGACCGTATCCTACGAGCGTAACTGAATCGATTCCGTAGGCGTTTCGGAATGCTGAAGCGAGTGCTGCTCCGTACTGTGAGATGCCAGTAAACGGCGGAGACACCGGCGATACTACAGCTAGGCGGATTCCTGGATTGCTACGTACGTTATTCACGCCAAGATTGGTAAATTTTATATCTTTCGGCGACGTACCTTGCATCGTTCGTTGGCCGTAGATTATATTGCGCGGACTCAAATTCAAAGCCTTAAGATCTCCTGGAGACATCGCCTCGCGGATCGCGCCGCCCGCCGACGTATTGCGGTCATAGAGAATGGCGGCGGGGGGTGAAAGAGATACGTTCAGATCCAAACCGCCGATATTTCCTCGCTCGCAACGCTGACCGCGAATTGAAGGGCAGCGAGGCTAGGTTTTGCGGATTGGCAGGATCCGGATCTTCTAAAACATAGTCGCGGGTCCGAGGTAGAACGTTCTACGATTGTTCATTCCTACGAAAAATGAGACGATATATAGCGTTGTTAGTAACGTTAGAGACACGACATCTGATCGAGGTTTAAAACGGCATATTCAAATTAATACCCGTCTAACCCGGAGGGAGTGAAGTATGAAGGCCATCCTCGGCAAGTTGAACGACGAGCTCTTGGTCAACCTGGCGATTAGATCCAAACCATTTTGTTCTCATGTCTATGCAGCGGTGGCCTACGCGGAAGGGAAGGACCACCAGCTGGTGCGGCGGTGCAAGGAGTACCAGCAGCACCTGACCTTCTACGGCTTACTCGACGACAGTGGTGCTGTCGCCGCTCCGTTCCTCCGTGAGCTTCTCGCTTGGGGGCCGTCCCTTGCGGATGCCCATCTCGTGAAAGGGAACTTCCACGCAAAGGTAGTCTGGTGGCGGGGGTTTGGCGCCTACGTCGGCTCAGCCAATCTCACGCACAAGGCGTGGTTCAACAACGTGGAGGCCGGAATTTTCATAGAGGAAGACGAGCTGGCTTCCAGTGGGGTGGGCGAAGACCTCGATTCTCTCTTCGCGTACCTAGCTGCGCATTCGATCCCCGTGAGCGACGAGGTCGTGAACAAGCTCGAATCCTTAGCGAAGGACCGTAAGGCTATTGCTGACCAAGAGGCGACGCTGAAGAGTAAGTTCAGCATGATCTGGTCGCGGTAGGGACGGCCCTTAGCACAATGGGTTTGGGCCGCCCCCCGCACAGATCCCAGCGTGCGGAACTACCGCACTGGGCTC
>JAFGIB010000200.1 GCA_016929805.1 Deltaproteobacteria bacterium
AGGTACAGCAAGTACCATCCTCGCCGGCCCTGCGGGCGCGCTCGGTTTTACGGGCGAATTGGCCGCCGACTTGTTTGCTCCCCTGAACGCTTACGATAATCTTTACGAGAGCCTGTCTCAAAAATCCTCCAGAACTATTTCGGAGCGCGACGACTCTAGCTGAAAGGAGCGACGACTATTGAATAGCAGCGCTATTTCGAACGGGAGAGACGCCACGAATGGAATTGTCCCGCCCGGAGGTGTTTATGATACGGGCTCTAAAACAGAGGAGCTTGTTTGAACGCGTTGAGGCTAATTTTTAGAGGTAAAGGGCCGATCGTAAAGTACGCGATTACGGTCGCGATCTTCGCGATCGTGGTTATTGGAGCGGCTTTAACGCTCTGGTTTCAGCGGACCACCGCGGGGCCCTCGACGCGAACCTCGCGAAAACAAGGGGACGCAGAAGAGCTCTTCCTCGAAATACGTGTATTCGACAGCAAACGAAAACCGATTCAAAACGCGCGGCTACGCCTGATAACAGAAAAGGAATCCCGTTTTCAAAAGAGCGACGCAAAAGGAACAGCCCGTTTAGCCGCCCCCGCGCTCGGGAAAGCAAAGCTGCTCGTCGAAGCCTCTGGAATGGAGCGAAAAACGCTTTCGCTGTTCTTGAAGGATAACAGGCATCAAATCGACGTATCTTTAGCCAAAGGAGAAAACATACGCGGAGAGGTGGTTGATGACAGGGGTAAATACGTAGCCAATGCACGGATAGAACTCCAATTACAAGAAAAAGAGGCGGAGGAACCGTGGACCGCGGTAAGTGACGGAAAGGGCATTTTCTCGTTATCAACGCTCAAAGCAGGAGTATACACGTTGGATATCGAGGCCGAGGGACACGAACGGTCGGTGCGCAGACGGCTCCGCATTCCTTCAGAGGAGCCGGTGAAGATCATTCTCCGGAGGACGGGCTCTCTTTCCGGCCGGGTCGTCAACACCGACGGTAGCGCGGCAAAGGGGTCACAAGTCCTTATCGCCGGTAGCGGTATCTGGCCGGCCCGCAAGGTGATGGCTCAGGAGCAGGGTAAATTTCAGATCATCGGGATCCCAAGCGGGATTTATGAGGTTCGCGCCTCGCTAGAAAACGCGGCTTCTCAGCCCAAACAAGGCCTCGAAATCAAACCTGGAGGCTCGAACACGGTCACGCTTCAACTGATCCCGGGGGTGGTTCTCAAAGGAAAGGTTTTTGACGCGATATCCAAAAAGCCTCTAAAAAATGCCGATATCACGGTTGGCGAGGACTCACTCTGCTTTATTCCAATGGCATCTCGAACCGACGACAACGGAAGGTTCGTCGTGACCGGCCTACTCGAAAAACCGCACCGCGTATCCATAAGAAGCCCGGGCTATGTTCCGGTAATCGGCCAAATACGAGAAGCGGGCGGCGAAGAACATCTGTTTCCCATGCGCCGCGCGGCCATAGTCGCGGGAAAGGTCGTAAACAGCCAAGGAGAACCGGTTGAGCAAGCTTGGATCGAGCTGATGGGAACGAGCGAGACAGGAGAGCCCATAACCATGAGGTCCGAGGCGCTGAGGTTTCAGACCTCACTATTTGAGAACCAAATTAGAGGACCGTTGCCGCTTTCACCATCAAATCAGCAACTCTCCGCGGACAATCTCGGCGTTACCGCCGGAGTCGTTCCGATGATTCCGCCGCGCGATTTGGACGAAACCGCAAAAACCAGCAAAGCGAAGGGCGACATCGAGTCAGGTTTCGCAACCGACCCACAGGGTCGTTTTCAAATCAAGGACATACCGCCGGGAACGGTACAGGTTATCGCTAGACATCGAGATTTCGCGCCTGCAACGAGTAAACCGCTCAAGGTTGCTTCTGGAAGCACGCGCGGTGATCTCACGCTTGTCCTGTCCGAAGGAGGCAGTGTGGAAGGAAAGGTCGTCGACGACAAAGGCGCTTCGGTAGGCCTCGTACGAATCGAGTTAAGTGCAGCAAATGAGCCTTTCCCCCGAACGGCGCTTAGCTCGGAGGACGGGTCTTTCAGATTCAACAACGTGATAGGAGAGGTCGTTATCACGGCTTCACCACTAGGTCGACCGGCGGCTCGCGCGGATTTGCGGATCGAACCCAAAAAGCTCTATCAGGTGCAGCTCAAGGTCAGCTCCGGCTCGGCAACGCTCGAAGGGCGCGTCTTAGACCAACGAGGTTTTCCGATCGAGGGATCGATCGTGCGTGTACAATCCTCTAGCCGTCGTTCACCTTTTGAAATCACGGTGCTTTCAGAGCCTGATGGCAGCTTCTCACTTGCCGGTCTTCCCGATCCACCCTATCGGGTAAGCGCCACGCATCAAGACTACGCGGAGAGCGAGCCGGAAGAAGTTACGTCATCGGAACATCGGCTCGCCATTACCCTCGAGACAGGAGTAACGATTAACGGAACCGTTATCGACGATTGGCGTCAGCAGCCGATCGGCGGCGCGTCCGTCCGTTTGCTGGAAGAAACGCAAAAAGAACTGGCGAAAACCAAAACGACAAACAAAGGTAAATTCCAGTTTAGAAAGATATCCTATGGAAATTATTACATTTCTATAGAAAAACAAAATTACCTATCAGACTATATTGAGCTGCGACTCCAGAGCCTAGGAAACCGTTTCAATGTCCACGAGATCGAAACGATTTACCTAACGCCCGGAGGGTCGGTCTCCGGACAGGTGGTCGATAATCAAGGGGCTGCGGTACGCGATGCCGAGGTCACGGTCGGTGTTCCGCCGATGTGGCAAGAAGCGGTTCGTACGGACGCGAAAGGAGAATTCCGCATCGAAGGTATACCCTCGGGTAGCGTGATTCTATCGGCTCGGCACAAAAGAGCGGGCGAAGCTGAGCTGGCGCAACCGATTCGGGTTTTCCCGCTTCAAGAGACACCCGGCGTTCTGATTCGACTTTCGGACCGATAATCGATAGCCTTTTCTTCTGAATTAGCGATCTGGTATCACAAACGATACTATGGGCTGAGGTTACGCCCCGGAAAGGTTGTCGCCCATTCCCAAAGAGTCTTATCGCCGTCTATTCGATATTTTAAAATCCCTTTTTCTATCGAGTAACCAAGCAACTCATAGGCGCGTTCCTTCGAGCATGAGACGGAATCAGCAATCCGATCAGCCATGGTTCGTAAAACACCTTCGGTAGAAAAAATCTGTCCGTTTGTCCAGCACCCGTATTGTTCTAAAGCACGGTTCATCATAAGCCGATAGAAAAAACCCATTCGCTCCAGCGCAGCGTATCTATCCCGGTCTTCATCGCTAGCGATACCGGCGTCTAGACGTTTTTTAATTTCAACGTATTGCTTCTGTACCTTTTGTTCGACCTCTATAGCGTACTCGTCAAACATCGCCTTTTTGGCTGTCGCGGTCTGCACGACCGCTCGATTCGCGGTGTATTGCGACCAATCATCGGTGAGTATCTCCAGCCCGTACTCCTCGCTCTTCTCGCGCACCTGAGTCCCCGGAAACGGCGCGAGCAGATGGCACCCCACCATCGCGCCCATCTCGTCCAATATATCTCCGAATTCAATGGTGCGCCGCATGGTCTCAGGCGTTTCGCCAGGCAAGCCGAGGACAAAGGAACCGTGCGGAATAAGGCCGACTTCGACGCACATTTCAACCGCCTCGACCATCTGTTTTACGGTTATGCCCTTTTTCGCTTTTCTCAATATCTCCGGATCCGACGATTCAAATCCAAAGCTCACGGCATAACACCCCGCTTGCTTCATCTTCTCTAGAACTTCGAGCGAGACCGTCCCGGCTCTGGCGAACGAGGTCCACTTCGCCTTGATACCCCTAGCCATGATTTCATCGCAGATGGTAATGCAGTGCTCTTTTTTGGAGGTGAACAAGTCGTCCACGATATTGATCTGCGGGAAACCCAACCCATTTAGGTATTGAAATTCGTCGACAACGCTTTGAGCGTTTCGATAGCGAACCTTGGATCCGACCATCTTTCTACCCACGCAGAATATGCACTGAAACGGGCAACCACGGCTGGTAGTCATGGTGATCGGCGCGCCGAGAGCCCGATATTTCGAAAGGGGCAGCAAATGCCTCGCGGGAAACGGCAATGTGTTGACGTCAATTGAAGGCGGTCGCTCTTCACCACGGCGAATGTCCGAGCCGTCGCGATAAACGATACCCGCAATCCCGTTGAAATCCTTTCCGTATTCTCTAGCGCGCGCCACCTCGACGATCGTGTTATCGCCCTCCCCTATCACGACCACATCAAGCTCCGGATATTGCCGCATGCTCTCTTCTGCGCAAAACGAGACGTGCGGGCCGCCCATCACGGTCGTGATTTCCGGAGCGATGGTCTTGGCGTCGATGACGACCTTGATGGCTTCATTAAAGGTCATGGTCACGGCCGTCGCCCCGACGATACTCGGGTCGTATTCTCTCAGGAGCTTTTCAAAACGGTCAAAGCTGTATGGTTCTACGGCAAGGTCGAGCACCTTGACCTCTATCGCGGCTCTTTCAAGGGCAGCGGCGACGTAGCCGATGCTTAGAGGGGGAGAGGGAAGCTCTTCTAGCGGACAAAAGGGGTGAACGAGTAGCACGCGCATAAAATCGGCTCGTGTTAGGCACTGTCGAATGCGGGTAATCGCGATGCGAGCTATCGGACGAGGTATGTCACAGAACCGTCGCGGTAGCACGAATACTCGTGAAAATAGCGCGGAAACATCGGGAACGCTCGCAAATATTAAACTATGTTATCGCGTCGAGCTCAGCCGATTATGATTCCACAAGGAAATGAGGCCTCGAGTACTACCGAGGGCGAGGACTTTAGGATTTCGCAAGCAGATCCGGTCAGCTCGATGTGCGTACTGTCTACTACCTGCCAGCCATCTACCGGACTGCACGGTAGCTGAACGTTATTGAGCATAACCACTCCTTGCTCGCACGCCTTGAGCGGGTCGACTATCTCCCCCTGCTGAATCTCCAGCTCGCACGAAAGAGCCTCGCCGATAATGGCCGCAATCGCATCTTGCAATCCCTGATCATCGTCGGCCTTCCAAAATTGGGCGCCGTTTGATGCTATTCCCGCGTTCGCGACCTCTTGTAGGTGTGTATCGCTGGTTTCAGACCCGACTGAAAGAACGTAAGTGCTGACCCCTAACGATTTAGCCCTGGTCACCTGCTGTACAACGAGTTGCGTCGCCTCGGGACTTCCGTCGTTATTTGGATCCGCGCAGGTATCGGGCTCGCCGTCCGTGGCCAAAATAAAAACGAACGGACCGCCCGCGAGCACATCAGGCGTGGCGGTAAACTGCGCCTCGAGAACGTCGATTATTATCTTCAGCGCCTCGCCCGTGGGCGTCTGACCGATGGCGCCGCTCATAAAATCAGTCGGTCTAGAAGCGTCGTAGACAGGTAGAATCGTGTCGTAGTTATTTATCTCATACGGCACGGAATCGATGTCGGGACAGGTCAGACCGGTCGTATCGCCGGGGAATCCCGTGTATCCCTCGTAGCCGAAACGGACAAGCGCTTGGTATTGAAGGACAAGCCCGTTATCGCCCATCAACGCATCCCTGAGCGCGTCCCATCGGGTATCGTAGCTGCCGAAGTCTGACATAATCGTCGATGTCGACCGGTCGACCACCAAGATGACGTTAATTGGATTTCGTCTAATGTTTACCTCGGTTCTGCCGCATTCGTCCGGCCTGAGCCCTCCCCCACCACCGATCGGTAAAACAGCGCTACCGCCCGTGCTCGTCTCTCCTCCTATCCCGCCTGATACCGCTTGGGTCGTCCCTGCAGCGCTGCTACCCGCCGAGTCGCCTGAGCCGCCTAGGTCAACTGTTTTCGATCCCCCGCTACTTTGCGCCGAGCAGCCGAGAACCAAAGATAAAAAGCCTATTGTCGCGACTAATACAAGGCATCGTACTTTAGTCATGAGTAACTCCTTATCTAGCCAGGCATAGGGTCTTATTCGTTTGTGTAGGACTCACAGGGTTTTTGTGTAGCATTCGTACAGCGGGACAAAAAACTGCAATTATTCATAAATCACCGCCGCTCGCGCGCATGCTTTTGACGGCTAGAATTCGGAAGATAGGAATTCCGTCTTCCTCGGCCCGCCGTTCGCGATTCGATCTTGCCCCGTATGGATTCTCGAAGCGCAATCCCTTGTCGGCATCAAGGAATAACTCCGAAAAATTCGCAATACAGGCCGCGTACTCGCGAGCGCGTTCCTCCACATCGGTCTGAACAAAAAGCTCTCCGCCCGGTTTTAGCAATCGAAGGCAATCTTTGATGAGATCGCTCCCAAAAAGTCGCCTTTTTGCGTGTCTTTTTTTCCACCACGGATCGGGAAAATGGAAATAAATCCGACGAACGCTCATGGCCGGGCTTATTCTAGGTAGAATCGCTCGCGCGTCCCCGCTCACGATACGCACCCGGTCGATCCCTTCCCTTGCGCATCGCTGACTGACCTTGTAAGCCCATTTCTTCTTGATCTCGATTCCCAAGATGTACGCGTTAGAAGCGATTCGAGCTCGCTCTATCAGAAACATCCCTCTTCCCGTGCCGATTTCGATTTCGATATCTCCTACTTTTGGAAAGAAATCGTATAGATGAATCTCTCCTTCTGGTGGTAACGGCGCGAGTTGAGCGTATTTTAGCGGTCCGGATTCTATTGTTGTGCTCATCGCAGACGCCCGATAGGATAGTAGTGAGCCTGGAACAATGGTTTGGATGCGATAGATTTCATTTTTAACCGTTTTGAAAGCGGAAATTAGCGGATTCCTTGACCTAAAGAAGCGGTTAGCGTATCCATTTGTTTATCTAGAAGTCTATTCCCTATCCTGCGTATTACCCGCAAGGAGGCTTAGCGTGCCGGTTACAATTTTAGTCGCAGAAGATAGCGTTACCATGCGCCGCATTATGGAGATGACGTTTGCAGGAGAGGACGCTCAGGTCATTACGGTTGCTAATGGAGACGAAGCTCTAGCCAAAGCCAGCGAAATACGCCCGAACATTATCTTTGCGGACCTTTCGTTACCGGACATGGACGGCTATGAAATCGCGCGGCAGGTCAAGAGCAAACCAACCCTCGAGAAAACCGCGGTAATCGTCATGGTAGGTCAAAAAGGGCCTTTCGACGAAAACAAGGCCAGGGAGGCGGGAGTCGACGATCACGTTGTGAAACCTTTTGATACGCAACAGATAATCGACCGAGTCAAGCAGGTCTTGGCGGCTCCTCGCGCCATGCCCGTAACAGGAGTCAGACCAATCGTTGCCGCTCCGACGCCGGAACCCGTGACCGCGGCGCAGAAAATTAAGACGAAAACCGCGACTATCGGCTTTGGAGTCTCACCCGCCTCGGCTTCGGCTCAAGAACATCAGCCGACGCTTAGAATGGCTCAACAGCCGTTGCCGAAAGCGCCGCTACCCGCGAGTAGGCCGGCGCCAATACCTCCGGTCGAAGCGAGGCCGAGGGAAGAGCCGAGCGCCCGATTGGCAGAGAAACAAGAAGGACTGAAAAGGAAGCTCGACGCGATTGGGCTTAAACCGGAACAGATCGAGGCGGTTTTAGAGCTGTCCAGAGAAGTGATCGAAAAAGTTGTATGGGAGGTCGTTCCCGATCTCGCGGAAACCATTATCCGAGAAGAGATCAAACGCCTAACCGCCGAGTAGTTTCGTCCGCGCGTCGGGCTTGTAACCGTTCAGTTGGGTACTGCTGTTTGACTACGACGGCGGCCGATTCATCCCGCAAAACCTGCACCGACCCTGGGGCGATTCTATTCGAATCACCCCAGCGTCCTCGGGCCGGAGTACTCGGGTCCTTCGGTCCCCGTGTACTGCCGCTGGAAACGTACAGCTTCGCGGACTCGCGTCCGCTCCGCTTTGTACGTTTCCACCGACAACCGTCAGGTACAGCAACTACCATTTTCGGCGGCCCTGCGGGCGCGCTCGGTTTTACGGGCGAATCGGCCGCCGACTTGTTTGACCCCTGAACGCTTACTCGAGCTTCAAACCATTCGAACCGAGAGCTATGCCCTCTAAGCGCAACAGATGTAGCTTTCGCTCCAAGCCACCGGAAAAACCTCCTAAACGCATCCCGCTTCGAACCACCCTATGGCACGGAACTACTACCGGTAGCGGATTCGTTCGATTCGCCCGTCCGACGGCGCGCGCAGCGCGGGGATAACCGATAAAGGCGGCAATCTCGCCGTAGCTTCGAACACTGCCCCTTGGAATGCGCCTCAACGCCTTCCAAACCGCGACCTGAAAGTCGGTCCCGCGAAGATCAACCGGCAGCTCCGCGGGCTCGACGTTATCGCCTCGGAAGTATCGCTGCAGTATCGATCGATAGAGATCGGGAACCTCAGACAACGCGTGCTTTACTTCTTTATTTCCGATTCTTGTCTTTGATGGAAGCGTTGGATCTTTCCAATCTATAGCGATCAGACCTCGATCGGTCCACGAAAGCCACAGCCATTCAAGTCCGTCGACCTGCAGACGCCCGATACGGATATTTTTCTCGAAATCTCTATTTACCACGGCTCTTTCTTTCCCTTACTCGCTTCATTTTGCTTTTTAAGCGGCATTACGATCGAATCGCGTGACAGTAGATTCTTAAAAAAGTAGTGGTAGAGATGTCATTCAGAGCGAAGCGAGAAATCTCAAAAATAGATTTCTCGCCTATTTTGGATTCTCGAAATGACAGCGCGAGTGGTTTCGCCAATACTTTTTAAGAAGCTACGAAAAACACTCCGTAAGATATACCTCTCACAACGGACAAATCCATAATCAAGAGATGCTCGCGCTATTGGGCTATAGGCTTATCCCCGTTGAATCCCGAAAAAGGGTATAGCCGTTTGCTAAGATAACGCCGTCGTGCGATAGTCAGGCCGTCGTTTTCGGAATTCTCATCAGGTGTGAGGGTTTCTCTCTAGCCGGTCAAATTTCTCATGTTGCCGATTATCAGTGCCGTTTTTCTCTCATGCGCGGCGGTCTCGTTTACGGTCTACTTTGTCGGCGTGTGGGCCGCCTTTCGTCATACGGCAAGAACGCCAACGCCGGAAACGGCTCTCTCCTTACCCCCGATTACCTTACTCAAACCTATTAAAGGGCTGGAAGAAGAGCTGGAAGAGAACCTGATAAGCTTTTTCGAACAAAAGTATCCGGCTGAGATTCAGTTCGTCTTCGCGAGCACGGAAAAAGACGACCCGGGAATAGTTCTCGCGCGTCGCCTGGCGAGTCGCTATCCGAATCTCGACGTCGCGTTTGTTCTCTCCGATCCGGCTTTTGGGCTCAATCCAAAGGTATCGAATCTACGAGGAGCATTGAAAGCGGCTCGCCACGACACCGTATTGCAGAGCGATGCAAACGTTCGCGTGCGCTCCGGGTTTCTGCAAAGCCTCGCCGAAGAATTCGCGTTGAATAAAGCCTCGCTACTCGGTTGCCTGGTCGTCGGAGTCGGAGAACGTTCTATAGGCGCGGCGCTTGAAAACCTTCATCTAACCGGCTTTATCGGCCCATCTCTCTGCGCCGTACAACGCGTCGCGGACACAACCTGTGTGGTGGGTAAAGCGATGATCTTCAGGAAATCCGAGCTTGAGCAGTTGGGAGGGCTCGCGGCTGTGAAAGATGTGCTGCTCGAGGACTTTATCCTTGGAGAAATCTATCGCCGCGCGGGCAAAACCGTAGCGCTGTCGAATCAAATAGTGGAAAACGTCAATATCCGCACTTCCGTTGCGCAGTTTTTGAGTCGCCATTCGCGCTGGCTCAAGATGACCGCCGTGGTATCGAAATCCGGTATGCTTGCGCAGCTTTTTTCCAATCCTTTGCTTTTTGTCCTCTTAGCATGGCTTTCAAGTGGATTCGACTTGCAGCTCTTACTCCTACTAGCAACTGTGATTCTAATTAAGTTGCTCGCCGACGCGGCATTAGTCAGAAGGATGCGCGGATTCGCCATGCGCGGCTTTGAACAATGGCTGTCGCCGATTCGCGATACGCTTATTGGTATGATCTGGCTCTACGCGCTTTTTTCCCGAACGGTGCGCTGGCGCGGCAAGGAGTTACGAATCAGAAGCGGAAGCGAAATCGTTCCCGAGCCACCGCGACAGGGGCCGCGGATATCCTTTTCTTTCGCGGGAAAATCCCGAGGACGGTAAACGCTATAGCAGCACGAATCGGCCGCCGTCGCGACCCAATTTCGACCCCCGCCGGCAATCGTTGCTTTTCACCTGTCCTCTTCCAGAGTACGCCACATGTCGTCGTCGTCGAAGACCTTTTCTGAATCGTCCGCGTGCATCGCGTCCTTTTCCACGTCGCGATAGCGGCCCCGCTCCTCACGGAACTCCTGGTATAGGTCGTGCTGTATCATGGCGCTCATGATCTCGTTGGTCCCCGTCCAAATCTGCGCGAGCCGTGTGTCCCGTACCGCCCTTTCGATCGGGTAAACGTCGGTGTAGCCGATTCCTCCGGTAATTTGCATCGCCAGATTGACCGCCTCCCAGGCCGCTTCGGTAACGAACTTCTTGGCCTCTGAAACCACGCGCCGTCGGTTAGCCGCGCCGTTATCCGCCGCGAGAGCCGCCTGGAGAATCATCGCTCGGCTGGCGTCCAACAACACCTGCGCGCGCGCGATCATGAAACTCACGGCTTGAAACTTGCGGATAGGCCGATCAAAAGCCTTGCGCCGGTCGGCGTAGTTCATCGCGATGTCAAGACAGGCTTTCATCCCGCCGGGCATGGGAGCCGCGCTGCAAAGCCGTTCGGGTATCATCATGGTGTTAAATACCTCGGCTCCTCCGTGCAGCGAGCCCACCAGATTGTTTTTGGGAACCTTGACGTCGCGAAAGACCACGCGACCCGTGCCGCCGCCCCGGGTGCCGAGCAAACCGTAGAGATATTTCACTTCCACACCCGGCCCGCG
Organism: Deltaproteobacteria bacterium; assembly: GCA_016929805.1. GTDB lineage: Bacteria > Myxococcota_A > Polyangia > Polyangiales > JAFGIB01 > JAFGIB01. The sequence continues at coordinate 10,922 of JAFGIB010000200.1, forward strand.
GTCGATAATCAAAGCGCTGATACGCTCGTAGGGCGAGGAGTCGCTGTCGAAGTTGGTCCTTACGTAGGTTAAAAAGAAATCCGCTCCTTCTGCTCCCACGATGAAGCGTTTAGATCCTCGAACTAAAAAATGCTCTCCCACGTCGCGAGCGCTACTCGTCGCTCCAAAGAAGTCCGATCCGCCGCGCGGTTCCGTCAAGGCCTCTGCCGCCACCTGATCACCGGCCAACATGGGCGCCAAATATCGCTGTTTTTGCTCCTCGGTGCCGAAGCGGTTCAAAGCCTCTCCCACGATCGACGGCATAACATACGCGCAACCGGCCGCGGTTCCCAAACAGCCCATTTCCTCCATGACAGCGCATTCGGTAACCCAGCTCTGTTCTTGACCGCCGTAACTCTTGGGAAAGCGCAACCCCAAAAGACTGTTTTCGGCGAACTTGCGATAGAGCTCGCGTGGAAACCTAATATCGTCCTTGTCCATGCGCTTCAGGTACTCGGGATCAACCTCGTTCTTTACAAAGGCGCGAGCCTTATCCCGAAGCGCGATGCCCTCTTTAGATAACGTGAAGTCGTACATCGATTTCCTCTTTTATGCTCATTCGCTCTCTTGGCTTAGCTTACACCTATCGCGCGACTTCGTAACGATAGCCGGAAAAATACGGTCAAAGAAAAGATCGGAAGCTCTAAAGAGGACGAACGGGGAAAAACCGTTTCTCGGAAAACCCTTTGATTGAGAGAGTTGCGTACGAGTAGGGGCTCGGACGGGTTGACAAACGACGCGACTGTGCAACACGCTGTGCAACGCGAGAGGCCAACCCCAAGCCCCGAATCGCGTCGCCTCCTCGACTAGGTAACAGAACCCGACAACAACCTCCTCTTCCCGCTCAATGCCATTTGTTTGTCAACCCAAGAAATAGCGATGAGTCACCCTAAGAAAACCTTTGTTGCCATCGACCCGGCGGCTCTTCCCAAGTATTTCGAAGCGGAGGAAGCAGAGAAGCGCTGGGACGATACCTGGGATAGGCTCGCCATCTACCGCTACGACCCTTCACGCCCCCGCGAACAAACTTTTGTGGTCGACACGCCCCCGCCCACGGTCTCGGGATCGCTTCATATCGGCCATGTCTTTAGCTATACCCACACCGACGTAATCGTGCGATACCAGCGCATGCGGGGACGAAACATCTTTTACCCCATGGGCTGGGACGACAACGGACTGCCGACCGAACGCCGGGTGCAGAATTACTTCCACGTGCGTTGTGAGCCACATCGTCCGTACGAACCTGAGCTTCGGCTCGAACCGGTTACGGGTAAAGCAGCCAAGGAGATGCCTCGAATTGTCTCAAGGCGAAATTTCATCGAACTATGCCAGCGCGTTACGCGCGAAGACGAGAAAGCTTTTATGGCGTTATGGCGCCGCATCGGCCTGTCCGTGGACTGGTCCGAGGAATACGCCACCATAGACGAACACTGCCGCGCCACGGCGCAGCACAGCTTCCTGGATCTGTATGCGAAAAACCAAGTATATAACTTGGAAGCTCCAACCATGTGGGACGTCGACTTCAAGACCGCGGTGGCTCAGGCGGAAGTCGAGGATCGAACTGTCAGAGGGGAATTTCACGACCTCGCGTTCGGCGTGGAGGGCTCGAACCAGATACTGGTCATCGCTACCACCCGCCCCGAGCTTTTAGCGGCTTGCGTGGGAGTGACCGCTCATCCCGAGGACGAGCGCTACAACCATTTATTCGGAAAACGAGCCGTAACACCCGTCTTCCACGTACCGGTCCCGATTTTTCCGAGCGAGCTGGCCGACCCCAAAAAAGGCACCGGTATCGTTATGGTCTGTACTTTCGGCGATGCGACCGATGTCTTTTGGTGGCGCGAGCGTAACCTCGCGCTGCGGCAGACCATAGCGCCGGACGGACGGCTGATTCCAGTCACCTTCGGCGACGAGGGATGGGAAAGCCTTCGTCCTGAAGCGGCGAATCGCTGCTACGGCCAAATGACGAATAAAAGCATCAAGGCTGCGCGCGCGATCATGGTCGAGCTACTGCGCGACCCCAAGAACGCGGTTCAAGGCGTTGAAGCGCCCCTGCGCTCGGAGCCGAAACCAATCGAACATACGGTCAAATTTTTCGAAAAGGGCGACCGGCCACTCGAGTTCATCACAACGCGCCAGTGGTTCGTTCGCTTGCTCGATAAGAAACAAGCCTTGATAGAAAAAGGCGAACAAATCAAGTGGCATCCCGAATTCATGCGTAGCCGCTATCGCAACTGGACCGAAAACCTGCAGCTCGACTGGTGTATCAGCCGCCAGCGGTATTTCGGGGTCCCATTCCCTGTCTGGTATCCACTCGACGGGCAAGGCAAGCCTCGTTACGATTCGCCGATCTTACCGGATTCTACTCGTCTTCCAGTCGATCCGCTGAGCGACACGGCTCCGGGGTACGACGAGTCCGCGCGCGACAAACCGAACGGCTTTGCCGGCGAGCAAGACGTCTTCGACACGTGGTTCACCTCTTCGCTAACCCCTCAAATCGGGTCGCATTGGGCGCGAGACCCAAAACGGCACGAGCGGCTATTCCCCATGGACATCCGGCCCCAGAGTCACGAGATCATCCGTACCTGGGCCTTTTACACGATCGCGAAAGCGCTGCTGCACGAGGACAAAGTTCCCTGGCGCAACGTTGTTATTTCGGGCTGGATCTTGGACCCTGACCGCAAGAAGATGTCCAAGAGCAAGGGTAACGTGGTCACTCCCATGCACTTGCTAGATGACTATACAGCCGACGGGGTACGCTACTGGGCCGCAAGCGCGAAGCTCGGCGCGGACACGGCTTTCGATGAAAAGGTGCTCAAAATAGGACGTCGGCTGGTAACCAAAATCTACAATGCCGGTAAATTTGTCCTGTCACAAACGGGCGAAGCGCGACCGATTACCTCGGAGATCGACCGAGCGTTCGTTCGACACCTTCGCGGGCTTATCCAGCGCGCTACAGAGTCATACGACCGTTTCGAGTATGCGCACGCGCTCGCCGCGGTAGAGAGTTTTTTCTGGAGCACCTTTACTGATAGCTATATCGAGCTGGCAAAAGCTCGGGCGCGCGGCGATGGCGCCGAGGGCGAGGATGGGCGCGGGTCGGCGGTCGCGTCCTTGCGATTGGGGCTGAATATGCTGCTCAGACTGTTTGCGCCCGTCTTACCATATATAACCGAGGAGGTTTGGTCCTGGGCGTTCTCGCAAGAAACCGGTTATACGAGCATTCATCAGGCGCCGTGGCCTCAAGTCGACGAGCTAAAAGAGATAGAAGCGCCTTGCAGCCCAAATAGCTTTGACTTCGCGGTCGCGTGCTGGACAGCGATTAACAAATGCAAAAGCGAGTCGGGCGCTTCAGTCGCCCGGCGTCTCCAAAAGCTCGTAATCGCGGCAAACCCGACTACGGTGGAAACCATCGAAGGCGTTAAGGCCGATATCATGCTCGCGGCGCGTTGCCTTGACTACCGGTTAGAAGAAAAAACAGAGCTAGAAAGCGGCCTCTTCGAGGTCGTCGAGGCGATACTAGACGAAAAGTAAAGGTACTCCTTAACGTTGCAAAAAATCCGTCGGCGTAAAGCGCTTTGCTCGCGAAAAAAAGCGCGAACTAAGGGCGTGCTCACATTTTTTGGACCTCACTTAGGGTGCACTAAGTTGCGGTCCAAAAAAAGTTCCGCGCGCCCTTATTTCGTCGCTTTTTTCGCGTTTCCGCTCGACGTTTTTTGCAACGTTAAGGTACTCTCGCCGGCCCTTCGGGCGCGCTCGGTTTTACGGGCGAATTGGCCGTCGACTTCTTTGACCCCCGAACGCTTACCTTTTTTTAGCTTCTAGACCCGCTTCAGGTTGAACAGATCCTCCGACATCCCATCTTCAGGCCATTTGCGTCTCGATCCGACTACGCGCGCTCCTCGAAATAGCGCTGCTATTACTGCGGTTTCGCGAAACCAGCTCGATACGAACCTCGCCCGAATATGAGCGCCAGAAGAATCTGTTCAACCTGAAGTGGGTCTAGAGACAGTCCCCGGCGTTCTTTACCTATCGAGTTGTTTTTACGCGGCGCCCGAGAGCGTGTATTTCCTCTAACTCGCGTAAAACCGCATTCTGAATAGCGTCTTCGAAAACTGGATTAGGCGCCAAAAACTTAACCGCGAAATCTTTATCGCCTTGGCCATTGGTCTGTACCCTAACAACAAGGGCAGTCATACTTACATTCCCATACTTTGGAAGTTCGATGCTTACTTTAATCTTGTCTCCAACGCGATAACCCGCGTCGCCAATTAAAAGCGCTCCTCCAGCAGATAGATTGTTTATGCCGAATACGTCGCTCGGCCCGTTATGGCGCCGAACACGCGCCATCGCGAAAAATTTCGCTCTCGGCCATTTTCGACGCTCAACAGGTAACCGACTATTAACCATAACTACACCTCCTTACCACCCAACCGCGTTATAAAAGTAAAATAGCGACGACTCCGTCGCCGGCTGTCGGCTGTTCGGTTGCCGGAACGAAGTCTCTGTCTCGATTGAATCGCTTCTCAAAAAATCGTCCAAGATGAGCGATTACGTCCCCGGTATCGACAATACGCTTGATTCACTCCTACATTACGTCATCGCAGACGCGATAGCTTTCCAACTCGTCTATATACGTTAACGGTATCTTTTCTGGTACTTTTACCTTCGCACACCTGTTCGTCCCGACGCCGACGGCTCGGCCGGGTCGCAAAAAACGCAATCGCGACTAACCCAAGATGAAGCGCGGTATACAATTGATATAAAGACGGGGTTTGCCTACATTATATTACCCCGATATCATCGACTTGATCGGGTAGATCGATTTATAATATGTAGGCTTCTCAAAAACGGGAGGTTAGCCGATTGACGTCGGTCGACCTTGCTAAACACGCTCTAATGCCCAATCGAATATAGCCCATCCGGCCGTAGTGGTTTTTATGATCGGTGCGCGATACCGATGAAGATAGAGACATTAAGAAGTAGCGGATTGTTCGTAACCGTTCAGGGGGGTTCGCTGAATGGTTTACGACGGCGGCCATTTCATCCCACGAAATCGGCTGTGCTCGGGACGGACTCGTTAGGTACGGCAAGGTCTATCCTCGCCCGCTCTCCGGTCGCGCTCGGTTTTGGCTGCGAATCGGCCAACCACTTGTTTGATGCGTGAACGTTTACGATTTTTCTACCGGCAATACGCAGGTGACAGTTCGATGACGTTCGGCGAAAAGATTGCGTACTTCCCCAAATATTCCTGATATCCCGTATTAGGGTTGACAGGCAAAAGAGATATCAGCTTCTCTAGATCCCGTTTCAATTTTGAATCACGCTCTTATTTTTCGACCCGTATATATTTATAAAAAAAGTGTTTTTTTTCTCGATCTTACCGCTACCCTGGTATAAAATATTGCGCAAATCGGCGCGAAAGGTGGCTGCGGTGTATTCCGGCGACTTCCGAGAAAGTTTTTGGCATTCCATTGCTAATCCCACCGTTAAGCGTGTAACTATCGTTTTTGACTTGCTTCCTACGAATAACTGAAAAGGCTGTAGGAGAAACAAGGGGGAACATGGCGCGATCAAAGAAAAACTCCAGCGACTCTATTTCGACGACCCAAGCGAAGAAGAGAGCGGCTGACAAAGCAGCGACTGAAACCGGTGAGCGAAAGAGAGTCGCCCCGGAAGTGAGGCCGAGTGCGGAAAGAGTTGCCGTAGAGAGTTATAAGCAACAGGTAAAGCAGGTTCCGATCGAAAAAGATAAAAACCGAGGACAAGCACAAGTAGAGGAGGAATCAAATAAAATGAAAAGCAAATCACAGTCAGAAGAAAAATTATCAAAAACTAAAGTGCGAAAACTTCGCGCGGTTAGCTCGTCTCCCCCACCCGGAGACATCGAAGAACAGATCAGACAAAGAGCCTATCAAATCTATCTCGAAAATCCGTCCGCGTCTGATCCGGTGGCTAACTGGTTGAAAGCTGAAGCTGAAATAAAGGCTAAATACGGCGCGGTTGTAAACCAATAGTCGATTTTTCAGCTGGCGACCTCGGTTAACGGCTGGCGCGAAGCGGTCAGGCGGGCGGTTGGGGCGTGGCGTTAACCGGAGCGTCATAGATCAATGACTTACCCGTAAGGATAGATTAACGCGGCGCAAGGCCGCTCGGTTGAGTTGACGGGCGATGGGGGGCGTTTCACTCTTTTGCGGAGATTATCCGTTAAACGGAGAGTAATCCCCTCGTGCTGAACTCAAACAAAGAGGTTGTGAAGGCATCGCGGTCCGGCACGGGATGTGGCTCTACCACCAAATGATGATAAAAGACCTCCTTTATAGCGCCGATCAGGGCGGTCGTTACGAGTTGCTCGTTTACCGGACGGATTATCCCCCAACTCGCGCCTTTGCTCAGAGCGCCTTCCACCATTTCTCGTAAAAAACCGTACAACTTATTCAGCTTCTGATCGATTCCGGAATCAAGCCCGTAGGTCTCACGAAACACGATCACCGCCAACTCGCGGTTGTTAAAAACCACGTCGACGATTCGGCGGACGTTTTGGTATATCTTCTGCACGGGATCCGGACCCGCGGGGTCTACGATTTCCACGACATCCATAATGCGCTTAGCGAATACGTCCATTAAATCCAGAAACAAGGCTTCTTTGCTATCAAAGTATAAGTAGAACGTCCCCCGTGAGATTCCCGCTTCTTTGATGAGATCGGAAATCGACGTCGCATAAAACCCCCGGCTGCTGAACAGCCGAATCGCAGCACCTAAGATATCAGAACGGCGTGCTCGACGCTTTTCTACCGCACGTAGGGATCGCCCGTCGATTTCTCTCGTATTCATGTGCGTCTATACTCCGACCTCTAGAGCGCCAGCCAGTACCGTAAGCTGTCTTGGTACGTGGTGAAGAACCTCGCCATCGACGACCATATCGATCTCTTCGGAAATATCGAAATCGATGCATTTCGCGCGCGCGCTTTTAATTAACGGATGATGAATATGGGTTCCCGCGAATATTTTAGGAAAGTTCCGCAACAGCTCGACTCGTCCCATTTTCCCGACCGAAATCAGGTCGATCATTCCATCCGAGGTATCCGCGGATGGCGCCATCATCATTTTTCCTCCGGTATAGCGGCTATTGCAGAATGAAGTCAGTACGGTCGGTTGTCGCCAGACCGCTCCGCCGTCCAGACGAAAGGGATACTCACGAGATTTAAGTTTCACGATATTGATTAAAACGCTCAGTCCATAGCCGGCGCTTCCAAACGGCTTAAAATACCTGTTCGTGGTCGCGCCCACCTCCGCGCCGAAACCGATGGTCATAACATTGATATAGTGGATAGTACCGTGCTCATGCGTCAGCCGCACGACGTCGCAAGTCCGGCCGACCCCATGAATCAACGATTCCATCGCGTATTCCGTGCCCCTGTCCGAAAAGTCCCTGAGAAAAGAGTTTCCGGTTCCCATGGGTAAAAAACCGAGCCTAACGGGTTCACGAGCTGCTGCTTGGGGGAATAGGCCGTCGACGATTTCGAAGGCCGTGCCGTCGCCGCCGACCGCAATAAAATGGCGCCGGCCCTCTGTATATGCTTGACGGGCGATATGAGTGGCCTCCGCCGGAGCCTTGGTTTCCACCACGTCAACAACCAAACCCGAATCGCGTAACTGCGAAATCGCATTAGGAGCGAGCTTGCCGCAACGTCCTGCCCCGGCAACTGGATTGACAATAGCGAGATATCTATACATGGCTCTCTTTAGAGGGTTCGAAGCGCTTTATCGCGCGATAGCCGGACGGCGATCTCGCGCGCGAGTTGTTGCCTCTTAACATCGAGCTTGGCCGACCGCGGAAACTCCTCTTTCCACACCATATAAGACGAAACGCGCTGGTAGTCGGCCAGCTCTCTGTTGCGCGTTCGAATCTCGTCCAAAAGTTCCGCGGTGGGCTCGTCGCTTTTGGGACGGATGATCAAAACCAAGGTCTCATCGGCCAAGTCAGCGCCCGGCCAAATGTAGCTCGCCGCGCAGATGCACAGCTCCTCGCACGTGGCAATAGACTCGAATTTGGATTCGATATCCTCGGGATAGACATTTTTTCCGCCCGCGGTAACGATCATGTTCTTGGCGCGTCCTACCAGCTTTAAATGACCCGATGCATCGATCAAAGCGAGATCGCCGGTTCGCAACCAACCGTCTATAATTGTTTCTCGGGTAAGATCCGAGTCGTTGAGGTAGCCTTTCATAACCGTTCGGGCTCTCGCGTATACCTCTCCGATGCCGCCCTCGTTCTTATCGCGTATCTCGATTTCTATACCCGGTATCGGTTTACCTACGGTATCCGCCCGAAACGGTTTGAGATCGTTAAGCGTCAGCGAGGTACAGGCTTCGGTAAGCCCGTAACCAATCGCGACGGGAATGCCGAGACGATAGAAAAAGCTCGCACACTCCGGATCGACATACGCGCTTCCAGCGATAATCAATCGCAACCCATCGCCGAGCTGCCGATGAATCGGCTTGAGCAGGATACGCGACAACTTGTGGTTCGGCTCACGGGCCGTTGCGAGTTCATTCGCCGTCATCAACCCGTCTAAAAGCAGACGTTTCCAACCGGGAAGCTGATCGATCTTTTCACGCAATCGTTTTTCCAGATTGCGCAAAATGCGCGGGACGAGCGCGGTATGGGTAATGCGGTACGCCTTCATGGTCGATGCGATAAACTCGGGGCGCAGCGTGCGTTGATGAACCACGGTCGCGCCGAATAAAAGCGGTATGATCATACCCCCCATAAAACCAACGGCGTGGTTGTTCGGCAGGATCGCGAAGTACCGGTCGCCTTCTTCAACCGGAAAGAGACGCCCGATCATTTGCGCCTGTTCCAAGTAGTTGTCGTGCGTTAATAGACAGCCCTTCGGCCTTCCGCTGGTTCCGGAAGAAAAAACCACGCAAGCGATATCGTTCCGTTCTCGACGCTCGAAATTGAATTCGCCCTCAACCCTCTCTTCCCAGCGCGTCGCCGCTCCAAGCTCTGCACCCGGCGGCGCCTCCGTTACCACGACTTTTTGCCTCGTTAAAACGCCCGGCGGCTCTCTGCTGAGAGAACGCCATGCGTTGTATTCGGTAATCAATACCGCGGGTTCGGCAAAGCGAAGCAGCGCGAGCTGTTCGGCGGCTGTCAGCCGAGAATCAAGCGGCACTAAAACGCACCCCGCCCAGAGGGCGCCGATACCGCTGATCACCCATTTGGCCTGATTGGACATCAAGATAGCGCAGCGGTCGCCCTTTTTGATTCCGAGCGCCTGAAGACGAATCGCGACCCTTTCGGCTTCAGCTCGCAGCTCGCGAAATTCCCAACGGCCGTTTTCCCGATGCCGATCGGCTTCGATCAGCGCGACGTTGGTCTGAAACGTCACCATCGGGTCACGCAACGCCTCACCGAGACAACTGTACCGTGATAGATCGAGTATCATCGCGGTTCGTCTAACCCTTGCGGCAGGTACGGCATGCGATCATCGCTTTGAACGAAACGCCGTAGGCAATCCTTGACAACCGGTCGGCTAAAAAGGCTTAGAAAATGCTCCTTTTCCAACTCTAGATCCTGCCGAGGAAGGCGCTTGATAAAACCTTTAGCCGTGATCGCGGCGCGTCTATCGAAGCGCCCGGCTTGTTCGGCAACCTTCTCGGCGACGGACAATGCTTCGCCCCTCTTCACGAGTTGACTGATAAGCCCCAAGCTGGCTGCTTTTTTCGCGTTGATGCTCCGGCCGGTCAGCAAGAGATCCCGAACCACGGAATTGGGCGCTTCCCGTTTTAATCTGGGTATGCCGCCGAAACAGGGAATGATGCCCAATCTCAGCTCCGGGAAGCCGAAGCGAGCCGTTTGGTCCGCGACCAAAACATCACAGGTCAACGCCAGCTCAAATCCCCCTCCAAAACAGATCCCGTGTATCGCACCGATCGTGGTTAGCGGTAAAGTGTCGAGCCTGTCCATCATCTGATGAATGCGATCGAGGAAAGCGCGCATCGCGCCGGCTTGTAACTCTTCCGGGGTAGTCAGGATTCCGGAATAGAGCTCGCGTAGATCGGCGCCGGCGCAAAAACCTCGTTCGAGCGCGCTATATATGACCAAAGCTTGCGCTTTTTCCGTATCGATTTCAGTTAACGCCCTCTCGAGCTCATCAAGCATTTCCGTGCCGATCTCGTTCAAAGGCCTGCGCTCCAGAGCGAGCCGATAAATTCCCTTGTCAAAATCCAAGTTGATCATTGATACATACCCTGGATCTCTTTTTCATAATATTTCTCGATCGCTTTGCGCCGCAGTTTTTGCATCGCCGTGAGCTGATCGCGTTCCGCGCTGAAGGGCTCGGGCGCGTGATAGACCTTGTGAATACGTTGATAGTGCGGCACCTCCCGATTGACCTTTTCCATCACCGAGTCCAACTCCGTATCGCTCACCGGGCCGGTCACGATCGCGGTCAGATAGGGCCGGCCGTGACCCACGACCATCGCTTGTTGGATGGCGTCACTGGCCTCGACCAGCTTCGTTTCCAACGGCTCGGGCGCAATGTTGTGGCCCGACTCCGGGACCAACAGATCCCGAAGTCGTCCGAGGATCTTGATGTTTCCCTCAGAGTCAATCTCCGCTTGATCGCCGGTATAGAACCATCCGTCGCGAAGCACTTGAGCGGTGGCCTCGGGTCGGTTCCAATAACCGGCAAACAGGTTCGGACCGCGACAAATCAGCTCGCCCTCGTCGGTGAGCCTTACCTCGCAACCTTGAATCGGGCACCCGACACGACCCGGCTTTACCGCGCCGGGGTTATCGATTGTGACAATCCCCATGGTCTCGGTCAATCCGTAGACCTGATAAACCGGAATGCCGATCATTTCGAACCACCGCTGGGTCTCTTCCGCCAGAAGCGCCGAGCCGCAAATCAGAAACTCCAGATTGGAAGCGATATTCCGCCGTATTCGCGAAAAGACCAGCGATTGCGCCAGCTTTAACCAAAATTTATCCGCAATATTCAAGCGACCCGCGAGCGACCGTGCGTCGGCCGCGAGCGCCTTTTGATAAAGCGTAAGCCCGATTCCTCCGGTTGCAGTAATCCGCTGACCGACCGCGGCGCGCATGCGCTCCAACAATACCGGTACATTGAGAAAGAAATTGGGATTGGCGCTCTTGATCTCTTCCACGAGATTATCGAGGTTGGTCGAGATCATGATGGGATTCGCGCGAAACATCTGAGACCAGAGGACGATCCTGGACCCCGCGAAACAAAAGGGCAGATAGTGAAATACGCGGTCGTCCGTCCCTCGATCGCCGGTCTTTTTCGCGATTTCCGCCACCACGCGAACGAGCATATAATCGACGTTTCCGGAGGTGAGTACGACGCCCTTGGGCTCACCGCTTGTCCCCGAGGTGTAGATAATCGTAACCGGGTCGTCGTTTCCCAGCTCAAACGGCGGTTCGTTTAAAGCTTGGAATGCGAAAAGCTCCTGATAACTAACTATTCGGCAAGGCTCCGTCCACGACTCGCGAATCGCGCTCTCCAGCTTATCATCCGACGCGATCAACAGCGAGGGCGAGCAATCAGCCAGCATGGCGGCTAACTGGCGAGGCTGCTGTCTCGAGTATAAGGGAACAGTGATCGCGCCCTCGGCGATGACGGCCAAATCAGAGGCCAGCCAGCGCGTCCCATTGGGCGCCAACAGAGCTACCCGATCTCCCGATTTGACGCCCGCGTTTCGCATAAAGCCCCGCGCTCGTTCAATGAGATCCAACAACTCCGCGCCGCTCGTCGCCGTCAGATCTTTACCGCGAACCTCAACGGTAAACCCCTTGCCCGGATGAGCGTTGAAATGATTAAGTATCGTGTTTATAAAACTCATGATCTACCCTCCAATAGCCCTTGCAAAGCGAGCGGTAACCTCGGTAAATAGTGCTCCCACGAGCGGGGAACATCGCGTCGCGAAAAGTCCGGATAGACACGACAAACCTCATCTTCCAGATCGATTCCCATTTGACCCATCAATTTCAACTGCGAGGGAATAAAGGCCTTGATTTCGTGGGAAATCGCCTCGCGATCTCGATCGAGACGGCGCAGCGCGACGAGCGCCTCTTCTCCCAAGTCTTCCGCATCAACCTCCACCAAAAGGTTGCGGTGACCCCGGTCGTTCATCAGCGTCCGGATACGTTCATCCATGGTAACGCCGGCGGAAGGCACGAAAGCCGTCATCGAAGTGACGATCGCGTGAAACCGGGAGCTCAACACCAAGGCGCAGTTGTGTAATATGCTGACCATTTCGTACATATTATAACGGTCGCTGATAAAGAGCGGCGGGGCGACATCGAGCTTATCCCTCAGCCGTTCGCAAGCCTCTCGGTCGAGCTGCTCCATTCCGATCAAAATCGGAAAGACGGCTCGATCAGCCGAAAACCCGTTGATCGCATAAGCCAAACCGTCGAGATAGCGTTCAAAACGTTCGGCGGTTTCCTCGCTCCAATGGTGGAAATATAAGGCTTGGTAGTGCTCTCGGTTGAATTGCCCGCCGAAGCGCTTGGCCAACGCTTTAACCACGTCGGGCTTAACCGGCCACCAGAAGGGATTGATAGGACATACGGCTAGCACTCTTTTACGCCCGTCCCAGCCGTGCTTAGCGAGTATGTCTCGACCAACGGTAAGCGGCGCCGGCTCAAAGGTCCAGGCCGTATCCGTTCCTCCCTTGGTGCGAATACCCATAGCTTCAAGGATCTCCCTGGAGGGTTGATTGCGGCAGATGATGAGCGATTGGCTACACTGCTTACGCACGAAATCCCGCAATGCCGGGACCATTTCGCCGGCCTCGCCACCGTATCCCACGCTAAGCTTGCCGGCCGCCGAGGACATGCCCAGCGCGCTCGCCATCATAATCGAAAGACTATTGGCGAATTTCGACTTGAACATCGATCCTTCGCACGCCACGACGCCGTGATATTTCTGGCACTCTTGATAGAGGAATTTAGGGAAGATCATGGGCATATGAACTTGTCTGGCGGTGCGAAAATAACCCGCGGTGAGGCGGGGATCGAGCGTGACAATACTTAGATCAAAATTGCGGTCACCGAATAGCGTGCGAAATTGCCTGACGATCTCCTCCGAACGTAAGTCCGCCCCGGTATTTCGCGTCCCCACGTAACCGACCAGCAGCAATTTGAAGGGTCTTCCCGCTCGATAGCTGACTTGATCGATATCCAAGGCATATTTAATCCCCGCGGCTTCGACCAAGGAGGTCATGATCGCCTGAAGCGCTCGATCCGGATCGATCGCGTTCCTTACTCTTTCACCGAGCGTCACCTCAGCCGTCCTCTCGCTTAGAGATCGTCGTCTCCGGCCATGGTTTATAAGGATAAGAGAAGTTGTGCTTGACCGCGAACTGCAGTAGCCGATACGCGTATTCGCTGAAGGGCGTCGGTGATTCCCCCATTTCTTCTTTCACCCGTTGATTGTCGAATACGGTATCGAAGATCAAATAGGGCCAAAACATTTTAAGCAACGTGGCGGGCAGAGACACGCCCCAGTTTTTTGGAGTCGTCGCCAAATAATTGACAATTGCGGAGGCCTGACGCCCTAATCGCGGGACGAACAGATGCGGTATGCGGAAACCCTTGATGCGCATCGCGTCGATCATTTCTTGATAGCTCAGCGAGTCCCTACCGGCGCTCAAATGATAGATATCGTATTTTGGTTTTTCTCGTTGATGAATAGTCGCGATGGACCGGGCCACGAAATCGACCGGAACGATATCATGCCGGGCTTTCGGATCGAGAGGAAGCACGGGTAGGTGCGCCAAAACGACAAAAGCCCTGACCATATCGAACTCTATGGTTTCGGCAAACCGGCTGTCTCCCATCACCGTGCTGGGCCGAAAAACAATCGTGGAAACATCCGGTAAAAGCTCGCTGACCATCAGCTCGCCGAATTTCTTGGTGCGCGCGTAAGGGTCGTAATCTTCAAGCCGCCAGTCCACTGATTGCGCTTCAGCGATCAACTCGCACCTTCGCTCGCCGCACACCGCGCTGGTCGAAACGCTGCTAAACCGCCTGAGCCCGTGATCTTCATGCGCGGAGCGAGCGAGCTTAATCACCTCAAGGGTCCCGCGAAGATTAACGTTGAAACAAACTTTATCGGATCTGCGATTGAGAGCGGCTCCGAGATGAATCACGGACTCGGTAGAATCAATCAGTCGAGCGCGATCGGATGGGCATAGACCCAACTGCGGTCGGGTGAGATCGCCCAAGTAGACATCAACGCGCGACTTCATCAGATCAATAAAACGCTCGAAATCCAGGTGTAGTTGCAGCGGCATCCAAAGTCGCTTTTCAGCCTCTTCGATCGAGCGCGCGCGCACCAACAGGGCGAGTCGCTCCTGATGCTCTCGAAGCAACTCCGCGACGACGTAAGAGCCGATGAAGCCGGTCGCTCCGGTGATGAAGATCGCCATCAGTTTTCCGCGCGAGCGAATAACACCCGCTGTTTTTGATTGCCGACTGCAGGCGAGAGCTCCTCTCCGTTGGTAAGCGAAACCGGATGATCGGAATGAAACAGCTCGCGAGACCTGCCTTCGAATTGTGGAAATACCCAACGCCTCAGACCCGGCATATGGACTTCAATCCAGTACTTACGCCAATCGATCAGCTCGGGGGCAAAGCGAAATTCCGGCTCCAGCGGCGGATGAGAATCGATGGCGCGACAGCAAAATATTTGGAAGTTGTCGTGAATAAAAGGCTGATATACCTCGAGTAAATCCTGAATTTCCCGAAGCTGTTTCTCCGCTTTATTCAGCCGGTGGGTCAACCGCACGCTTCGTTTGCGTATCAGCCGCGGAAAGTCTTCGATGAGATCCGACATCTCCACAACCGCCCGGCGAAGATTTCTAGTAGAGAATAAGTGATCGGCGTCGACCAACTTCGCGTCCCAGCGAGAAAGCAGCACGCGCTCGAGCGTGGTTTTGCCTTTTTCACGTAAATAGCGGCGGTGGCCGAGATCAGTGAGCTCGCAGGCCCTTCCGAGGGTAAAACGGTTCCGGTCACTCGTACCGATATGATAGACCGGAGCGTGTCTGTTGAGCATTAAAGCGGCGCCGATGACGCTGAGCGCGCGACACACCATATCGACGGGAACCACGTCAAAAGGCACATCACGCTTCGCCGGCAGCAAGTGAAACCAGGTGCCGAGTAGATAGGCCAAAGGAGCGCTGGCGTTGAATCCCTGGTTCCAGCCTGGAAACGGATAGTCGAAGGAACTTTCGATAATCGAGGGACGAACAATCGTGTATCGGATGTCTCGCGCCTGACCGGATAATAAGGCCTCGGCGATACCCTTGCTATAGGTATAGGTATTTTGCCATCCCCAACGGTTGGCCCTTCTTTTTCCCTCTTCGATCATCTCTCTTCTTAGATATTCACGCAGCCATCGTCGAGAATAGCTCTTGATAAACCTGGAGCGATCGCCGTTGCCGTTGTTTGGTCGACGCTCGACAAGCTTTTCCAATGCCGCGCTCAACTTTTCTTGTACCTCGGCCGAATCCTGCGATTGAGATATCTCTCTTGACGCCGCGCGCGCGTTTGCCAGCTCCAGTTCCGGGTCAAACCCTTGCTGTAACGGTAGCGGGTTTGAGTTCAATACCTCGTCGATGCGGCCTTGACGATTACCGGCTACATAACAGGTTGATACGTGAAGAAATGAAGCGCGATCGCAACGCTGTAAAAACCGCAGAAGCTGCATTGTCGTATCTACATTCGAGGCCAAGGCTTTGCGGATATCTGGATTAAAATCGACTTGACCGGCGCAGTTGATCGCCAAGTCCAGGTTCCGCTGCAATCGATTCGCGGTATTCTGAGAAAGACCGAGGTTGGGTTCGGCGAGATCCCCCTCTAGCACCTCCACCCGCTGTGAAATATGGCGCGATAACTGCGGGCCAAACCGCTCGTGAAGTCGTTTGAATACCGGCGAGGTATTGATCAAATTTTCGAACCGCTGTTGCGAAGAAAGCTGTGCACCCGGTCGAACTAAAACGTAGATCCTGCCAATTCCCTCCAACCTCTCTAACGCCATCGCGAGCCAAACTTTTCCTAAGAAACCGGTTCCACCGGCTAGAAAAACGTGCCGGCCGGCAAAGCTCTTTTTTATCGAAATCTCCGCGCTATACATGGTAATCCATAATCGGCCATTCGGCCTGACGCGCCGCTCGGCGCAAGGTGAAGTCCGGGTTGACCGCGCAGGGATTTCCCACTGCCGCGAGCAATAGCAAATCGGGCCCGTGTGTCGCGTATGCAAACGAATGACTCAAATCGAGATCGTGTTGTCGAGCATAACGCTCCGCCCAGCACGCCGTATCATAGCCCCCGACGATCGGTTCGAGCAATCGCCCGGTTGCGACGCCGTCGCGGAACTCCAAACAG
Organism: Deltaproteobacteria bacterium; assembly: GCA_016929805.1. Lineage (GTDB taxonomy): Bacteria > Myxococcota_A > Polyangia > Polyangiales > JAFGIB01 > JAFGIB01. The sequence continues at coordinate 27,387 of JAFGIB010000200.1, forward strand.
TTGCAGATATAGTCATCAACCTCTCGAAGCTGTTGGATTAGCGGAACGACGACCTGGGCTAATCCATCGGAAATTAACACGATTCGATGACCCTCGCGGCGGCGTTGTTTGAGTAAATCCTTTCCCCCTTCGAGCAACGCCTCCTTTAATATATCGTTGTAGTATTCATCAGCGAGCTCGAGGATTCGGTCTTCATCCATGTTGCGAAGCGACACGTACAGCAATCGGTTAGCCAGCGTTCGGTCATTTTGGCCTAAGAGCCCATAGATCGGAGCGGTTATGGCGATCTGACCAAGACGCGTAAGCCTTTCCCGAAAACCCCGTCCGTTCGCCGCGAAATAGGCCGCCGCCGCTAATACGCTTTGACGGAGAAGAACGCCCTCGACGCGAATAAATACCGCTGTTCCCATTCTAGTCACAAAAAAATCAAATGTTACCGTCAGCGCACGAGGATATTATATAGACTGACGGTTCAGTCTATTTCAAGGGGACACAAATAAAAAGCAACAAAAAAGTACACGGTCCGAAAGAAATCGAAAATGAAGCCGTCGTGTACCGGCGACGAAGTACGAATAGCGATCTACGTTTGGCAGAAACCCCGAACTTGTGCCATAATAGTGAATTATTGTATATATATCAAAACTCTATGTACTACGATTGCGCAACAACGCGAAAAAGTATAAACTTTATTTCTTAGAACCTGTGCATAACCCGTTTTATGGCGTCGTAGACACGAACGTTGAGAAGAGAGGAGTAAAGCATGCAACAGAAGAAACTAGCTTATGTGATTTCGTTCGCGGCTTTTCTAATCATAATCATCGGCATGCAAAATAACTCGGCTGAAGCCGTTCAGTTAAAAGCGGCGGTATATTTAACACAAGCGGAGATTCCCAAAAAGGTCACGGAGAGGGGATTAATCGGTTTCGCGCGTCGAACGAATACCAAGCGCCTCAGAGAAACCCAGGAGCAAATGCTCAAGGATCGGCAATGGAAAGCTCATTTAATTATTTCGTTCAACGCCCCTCCCGACGACCTAGAATATCAGGTTCTGTTTTATGACGTTCACGACGGCCCGAGGCGTCTCGTAGATGACATGAGCTCCTTCGTAAATGACCGTAAACAAAAGACATATCTGCAAAAGATCTCGCTTAAACGTCCGCGGTTTAAGCCGAATCGCAACATGGAGCTCGTCGTCGTGGTACGGCGCCGGGAAGTCAGTCGATTGCAGTTCGGAATCATCGGACAGGAAGCCGCACGTTCAGGAACGATAGAATTTACAGATTCAGAAGCTAAGTTATAATTCGGCGAACGCCAGGGACTTTCGCGTTTCCATAAGGGCGCGAAAGCTTCGTCGGTTTTAGGCCGCTTTGCCAGCGAAAAACAGAACGAACGACGGGCGCGGGGGGGTGAGCGATCGGCGAGGTTGTTCCCAATAGCCGTCTAAAAGCGTATCTAATATGAGCCTGTCGCAGTAGCGCGAACCGCGCGCGGCGGACGAGCCGCGACCATGGAGTTATAACCCTATTTAGAGGAGCCAAAGGCCGCGAGAAACCTCCTTTTGAGACATCTCGCTTCGCTCTAAATAACATGCTTGCCACAACCTTTTGAGAAGTTACCGTTAAGGTAAGCAAACGATTGACTCGATTATCAAGAAACCCAAGACAGAATTTATGCAAATCAAAGCCGTCTTTTTCGATCTTGGAAACGTACTATTAGGTTTTGACTGGAAACGAACCTATTCGGGAATTCTAGAGAAAAGCCTTCTCTCTCCAGAGGAGCTCGGCAAGCGTTTCTATCGAACGCGATACATTCAATACGAGCTCAACCAAATCAGCACCGACGAGTTCTTTTCCGAGCTCAAGGAGCTGCTCCAATACGAAGGTACGACGGAAAAATTACGCGACATCGTCCAAGATATCTTCTTTCCGCTCGAAAAAAACATCGCGCTCGCGAAAAGCTTGAGCTGCGATTATCGCCTGGGAATCATCTCGAACACCAATCAAGTGCATGCTGATTTCTTCGAGGCGCAATACGATTTCTTGGATCTCTTCAAAGTGCGAATCTATTCGCACCAAGCCGGTGTGCGAAAACCGGATCGTGAAATCTATGACCTGGCTTTGTCGCTCATGAGGGTCGCCCCGGAGGAATCCATTTTTATCGACGATATGAAAGAAAACGTCGAGGCCGCCCGCGAGCTGGGCTGGAATACGATCCATTATAAAAACGATACAGATCTGGAACGTGAGTTATCTTCAATGGGTGTCATGACTTCACCTTAACGTTGCAAAAAATCCGTCGGCGTAAAGCGCTTCGCTCGCGAAAAACAGCGCGAACTAAGGCACCTGGCAGAAATAAACTCGCCAAGACCGGTCGCGTCGGCGGGATGCGATCGCGAGCGCGCCCGGAGGAAAAACCGCAGCAATAGCATCGCTATTTCGAGAATTTTTCGTAACCGTTCAGGGGGGTACTGCTGTTTGACTACGACGGCGGCCAATTCATCCCGTAAAACCGGCTTTCGTCCTCGCGCCGG
>JAFGIB010000201.1 GCA_016929805.1 Deltaproteobacteria bacterium
AGCAGCGCTATTTCGAGGAGCGAGCGACGCCGCAGATTGGGCCGTCCCGCCCGCAAGACGAGCGGAGGAACTTATTAAACACGCTCTTACTCCTAAATCACGATGCGGCGTAAGTGTTGTGGACACTTCTGTTCCGCCTTGGTTCCCACAAGACGAATTACCGTGTCGGAAATTATATTGCGGTTTTGAAGTACTTCGCGATTCTCAATCACGACGTACACCGAGTTTTCTTTTAGACGAGTAGCGAAAATAATGCCTTGCTCTGTCCAGCCACCAAAAAGCTCGTAGTCGTTACACGCTCGGTCCATGGTCACGATGGAGCCCGGGTTGAGCCTTAGTATAATAGTTTACACTGCAAAGCGGGTTATCAGCAAAAACGCCGAAGCCGCTTGACTTGACCGCGGCCGCGACGCGGTGTATGTTACACATATACACCAACGGAGCGACCATATGTTTCGCACCCAAGTATATTTGACCGAAGATGAACGAAAAAGGCTTAGGGAACGCGCCAAACGCTTAGGCCGATCGCAAAGCGAGCTGTTGCGCGAAGCGGTCGACCAGTACCTCGATAGAGACAGCGATAGCGAGACGCGAAAGGCGTTCGAAGATGTGATAGGTATGTGGAAAGACCGCTCTGATCTAGACGATCTTTACGATAACTTGCGTAAGGCATCGAAGAAACGCCTAAAAGAGCTTTGGGGCGAATGAAGAAAGCGTTTCTTATCGATACCGACGTAATGGTCGATTTTTTTCGCGGTCAAAGGCAAGCGGTCGAACTGATTCGAGAAAACAGCGCCTCAGTCATCCTATCGGCGATGGTAGTGGTAGAGCTGTATGCCGGATATCGCAGCAATCAAGAGCGCGACAAAATCGACCGACTTGTCTCTCACGCGAAAGTCATCCCGGTGAGCGCGCAGCTTGCAAGCTACGCGGGTCTTTATCTAAAGCAGTACGCCAAATCGCACGGCATTGATATCGCCGACGCCGTGATAGCGGCTACTGCCGAAGATCAGAACGCCGAGCTCAAGACGCTCAACGTCAAGCACTACCCGATGTTCGAAACGCTCAAGCCCGCGTATCGAAAAAGCTAAGCTACTTGAAACCTGCGTGATCCGCGAAAGAGCCATCGTTGCTGCATCTACCGACATTATGGAGTTTTTTGTGCGAGATCTCGGAACGGTAATCAGACAAGGCCCAAAAAGAAAGGATCGATCGGAACGTAATCGTCGCGTGACGCCCGTTTTCGGAATGCCACCTTTGCGGGCACGTTCCCGGGTTGTTTCGCCGCCACTTTTTGAGAACTTACGAGACCCTCACCTAACTAACTGAAATACAACGTGTTATCCGGTGGGCCATGAAGGATTCGAACCTTCGGCCAATGGATTAAGAATCCACTGCTCTACCGGGCTGAGCTAATGGCCCTCTATGGTCGGACGCTTTTTCTAAACCAGGGAATAAGCAAACGCTACCAATTTTTACATGTTTTCGTCTATTAATGTCCGCAGAAAGTAAAATTATCCGTCTCGACTGCCCTTTTACCGAGTTATTCTGAAATCAAAAACCGTAATCGGTCTCTCCTTGAGCGCGTCGACGACCGACTCGCCAGTTTAAGCGAGCATGCCCGCGGAACCTGCGAAAAGCCTACGTCGCGGACAACGAAAAAATGGCGTGGTTGCAACCAAAGGGCAATACCGCCGTGAACTGCTAACGAAAAAGAGGTGTGCGATGATGCGCGGCGTCTCAAGCGCCACGGCTACGATTCCGGTCAGGCTTCATCGGTTAAAGACTCTGGCCGGGCAAAAGAGGCGGTACCGGACATCCAAGCGTGTCGCAAATCGCCCTCAATAATTCCGCCTCGTCAACCGTGACCGTTCGGTCTGAACAGATACACACAGCGCAAGCCCGTATCAATTGGCGCTTTAAACGCGGAGTGACCTGATCTAAAACATCCAGCGCGTTATCCAAAGCACCTAGCCCGGTCCTCTCGGGCGGTTCGAGCACGAGTTGCGGCATGCCCAGAAACGACGACGCTTGTTCAAAGGCGTTGCGCGCCCGGCCTATGTCGTCGTGGCCCGCGTAAGCCAGGGTCGAGAGCAAAACCTGACACTGAGCGCGAACGCGATCCAGCCCTCGATAGATCACCCGAGGCGGATTCACCCGCCTGAACTCAGGCTCGACATTTCGGAGAATAATCCGTTGAAGCGTCCATTCGAATAAATCGATCTTGTTATCAGCCTTGACAAGCTCAGAAACGTTGCGTCTAAAGGATTCATATTGAGTAGGCGACAACGCTCGCAAAGCCGGCACGGTTATGTCGATTAGAGGAAGGCGTACTTGAGCCGTAAGCGTTTCGACTTTCGGCCTAAGAGCGATCGTCTCTTTATAGACTCCAGCATCCGCTGACCGCGAAAGCCGGTCGAGCTGAATCTCGCGCGTCTCTCGATCAGCGTCGAGTAGTAGAGCGTAAACGAGCGCGCGCGCGCCGTAAGATTCGTGCGCCGCCTCGACGATCGACCGCGGTAGGCTCTGAATTAGCTCCGCGGCGTATAGGATATGCGCTTCGCTGGGCTGTCCGATCTGATTTATCGCTTGGTCCAATGCTCGGGATACCTGTGAGCCGGAAATCGAGCTGAGCGGTTTGCTTTCCGCGAATCCGGACGCGGCCTGCGTTTCGTCCGCGAGAACCGCGGAGTGATCGACGGTTTCCGATGGCAAGAAAGGTCCCTTCCACATCGGATCAATCCTACGAATGCGTTTGTCCAGCGACGGATGGGTCGCGAAAAGCCCACCGGCCATAAAAGAGACGGCTTTCCCGAAAAACATGTGACTCGCCTCGGGTGCATTGGGGCTTTCGATCCTTGAACCGTCCGAAAAACCGCCTATTCTCTTCAATGCTCCGGCTATACCGTCCGGATTTCGCGTAAACTGCACTGCAGAAGCGTCAGCGAGGTATTCGCGCTCGCGACTGACAGCCGCTTGAATCAGCTTGCCAAAAAAATTTCCGACAAAACCGATCACCATCAGCCCAAAGCCGAACGCTAAAAGCGGCGCCGGGTTGTTGCGTTTCTCTCGGGAATAGCCGCCGGAGTACAGGGCCGAGCGCAATAGGTAGTAGCCCAAGATACCGACGATCATGATTCCGTGTAACACGCCGATAAGCCGGATGTTCAACCTCATATCGCCGTTTAAGATGTGACTAAACTCATGGGCGATGACTCCTTGAAGCTGGTCGCGCGTGAGTTGCTCGACGCTGCCGGAAGTCACGCCGATTACCGCATCCTTCGGGGAGAAACCCGCGGCAAAGGCGTTTATGCCCATTTCGCGATCGAGTAGGTAAACCGGCGGCGCCGGTATGCCGGAGGCAATTGCCATCTCTTCGACGACGTTCAGGGCTTTTCGCTCTCTCGAATTTTTGCTATCCGGATGAATTCGTCTACCGCCCAACCCTTCCGCGATCACCGCGCCTCCGCCGCGAAGTTGGGCGATGCGATAGAGCGTGCCCCCGCTTACGAGTAGCAACACGCCGAGAGCCACGACGATGAACAGATCGAGGTCCAAATACGCATACCATTCGAGACCGCGGCGCGCGAGATCCGCTCGCCCGAGGTAACCTAACAGCCCGCCGACTAATAGAAAAATCGTGGCGATGATCGCGATTACCGCCAACGCGAAGAGGATGATCAGCCGCCCCGTGTTTCTACGAGCCTGATCTTGGCTCTCGAAAAAATCCATCGCCATGAGATAGTCGTATTAAAAAGAGACCTTGGGCGTCTCGCGGATTTTCGCCGCATCCTCGAACTCGAGCAACGCCGCGTCTTGCCCGTGGCCGAAGAGGCCGGCGAAAACCACCGGTGGAAAGGTCTGTTTGTAGGTATTATAAGACGTGACCGCGTCGTTAAACGCTTGTCGGGAGAAGGCGATTTTGTTCTCCGTGGAGGTCAGCTCTTCGCTCAACGCCATCATGTTTTGATTGGCTTTAAGGTCCGGATAGGCCTCCATCACCGCGAACAGCCGGCCCATCGCCCCCGCTAAAACACCTTCCGCTCCCACCAGCCCCTTCATGGCCGCCGCGTCACCCGGATTCTTCGCCGCGTTACTGAGACCGCTGGCCGCCTGGTTGCGAGCGGCGATCACCGCCTCGAGCGTTTCCCGTTCATGCTTCAGATATCCCTTGGCGGTTTCCACTAGGTTGGGTATGAGATCGTAGCGGCGTTTTAGCTGCACCTCAATCTGCGAAAAGGCGTTCTGGTAGCGATTCTTTAAGGTTACGAGCTTGTTGTAGATGCCGACGATTACACCGATCGGCAGCACGATCAAGACGAGCACGACGATGATTGCTACGATGATTGTGGTCATATGAGGTCTCCCGGGAGTGTTGTCGGTTTTATAGCGCCAAAATTGGTATTCGAACGTAAGAATAACTGAATTCGAGCTGTTTGAGAAGGTCTTTCGTCCGGGTCTTCCAGCGTTCGGAAAGGCTGCAAATACGCGAACGATTGCTATTCGGTCTGCGGTTTTGCCTCCGGACGCGATCGCGATTGCGTTCCCCCGACGCGCCCGGTCTCGTATCGTTTGTTTCGCGGAGAGTTCTAAGGGCTCGCGCAAAAATAATTTCACATTTTTAGCGCCCGGCTCGGGGGCAAATGTTTTATCGACGACTGAGCGGAACCGCAGCAATAGCAGCGCTATTTCGAGGATTCCGCGATTGAGGAGATGAG
>JAFGIB010000202.1 GCA_016929805.1 Deltaproteobacteria bacterium
AGCAGCGCTATTTCGAGGAGCGAGCGACGCCGCAGATTGGGCCGTCCCGCCCGAAAGACGAGCGGAGGAACTTATTAAACACGCTCCTAAGCTCCATTTCAAACGCCGGCATACCTCGGTCAAATCAATCCATAGGTTGCGCCACTCGCGTATCCTTCCGAAATTGAGGAAATGCTCTTTACAGAAGGCTCGCAACGGAATCGTCGAGTCAGGTGCGCGCCGCGTCTCTTCAATATGCTTCCATAGATTGAGTATAGCGATAAAGTCCGAGCGTTTATCAGCCCATAACCGATGAGCCTGGTCTGAGGGCGACTGTTTGTCCGCGGGCCGTTCCCGCGGGTCGCGAATGCTCAGAAATGCGGCGATGATCAGCACCTCTGCGAGCGCACCCTCTTCCTTGGCCTGGCAGATCATGCGCGAAAGAACCGGGTCTAAACGCAATGTCGCCATCTCGCGGCCCAGCGCGGTCACGCGGTCGTTTCGATCAAGCGCACCAAGCGCTCGTAGCGCCCGATAACCCTCGTTCACCAGCGCCGAAGGGGGAGGATTGATAAAGGAAAAGCGTTCGATAGACGGCAATCCCAAAACTTTCATCTGCAAGATAACGCCAGCTAGCGAGCTTCGCAGAATCTCGGGGTCGGTATATCGATCGCTTCGTTCGAGAATATCCCTGCTATACAAGTAGACGCACTGTCCCTCGGCCACACGCCCGCAGCGGCCGCGTCTTTGACGGGCACTCGCCTGAGAGACCTGTTCGATTTGTAGAGTCTGAACGCGAAGATGGGGGTTGTAACGGCTTATGCGGACCAAACCGGAATCGACCACGTAGTGGATATTCGGAATCGTCAGCGAGGTCTCGGCGACATTGGTGGCTAAAACCACCCGTCGTCGGGCGCTCGACGAAAAAACGCGCTGTTGTTCGCTCATACTCAATCGAGCAAAAAGCTGCAGGACCTCTAGATCCGTCCACTTTTGGCCCTTGAGCAGCTTGGCCGTGTCGCGAATCTCCCGTTCCCCAGGGAGAAATACGAGGATATCACCCGATGCGCTCTCGCTTTTTATCCATTGGATTGTGTCTAAAACTTGTTCGCAAAGCTCGGGTTCCTGCTCTTGCGCGGGACGGAACACGTCCTGAACGCCGAACGATCGGCCCTGGATCCGAATTACGGGCGGGTGGTCGAAGAAGCGGGAAAATTCCTCGACGTCGAGCGTGGCGGAACTCACGATGAGCTTGAGATCCGCGCGCCGGCGTAACAGCTCTTTGAGATAGCCGAGGATGAAGTCGATATTGAGGCTTCTTTCGTGCGCCTCGTCGATGATCAACGCATCGTATTGCTGAAGCCGTCTATCTTTCGCGATCTCCGCGAGTAGGATTCCATCGGTCATAAACTTGATGACGGTCTGCTCACTGGTTCGGTTTGCGAAACGGATCTGAAAACCGACGGGCCCTCCCAAGCTACAGCGCAACTCGTCGGCGACACGTTTCGCCATGCTGGTGGCAGCCAAGCGTCGCGGTTGCGTCACGCCGATTCGACCCGCGGTTCCGAAGCCCGACGCCAGAGCAATTTTCGGAAGCTGCGTTGTCTTTCCGCATCCCGTATCGCCGCAGACTATTAGAATTTGATGGTCCGAAAGCGCTGTTATAATCGAATCGACCTCGGCGCTTATGGGCAAATCAGCGGGATAGGAGATAGAAAGTCGAGCCTGCATGCTAAACGGGACGCTCCTGCATCATGTCAATAGACTTTCTTTCAGTACGCTGCGGTGTTTGCCTTGGGTCTACCTTAGCGGTGCAAATAACCCTTGGTGTAAAGGACTTCGCTCGAAGAACTTCGCTCGCGAAAAACAGTGCGAACTAAGGTCGTGCTCACGTTTTTCAGACCTCTCTTAGGGTGTATTAAGCGCGGGTCTAAGAAAGGTTCCGCGCGCCCTTATTTCGTCGTGTTTCTTCGTAATTCAGCCGATCATTTATGCGTTGTCTCCTGAAGATACGGATAGCCCGTCAACCCCGCTTCGAGCACCGCCAAGATCGCTTCTGTTTCGCCCGCCGGCAACTTCGCCGCCTCCAACTTCGCTCGGTACGATGCGCGAAGGTCTTCGAGCGCGTAACCGACGTAATCGAGCATCACATCGGTCGTATCTCCGCGGCGCTGACGGATGAGAACATAGTCACCCGCCTCAGTCATGCGAACGCTAACAGCATCGGTGTCGCCGAAAAGGTTGTGAATGTCCCCTAGAATTTCTTGGTAAGCGCCTACCAGAAATATTCCGAGGCGGTAACTCTCGCCGCTTTTATGCGAATGGAGCGGCAGCGAGGAATTCAACGCCTCGGATTCAACGTATATGTCGATACGGCCATCGGAGTCGCAGGTGAGATCGGCGATTACGCCGCGTCGATCAGGCTGCTCGTCGAGGCGCGCAATCGGAACGATCGGAAAGACCTGGTCGATCGCCCAAACATCGGGGATTGATTCAAATATAGAAAAGTTGACGAAGTACTTATCGACTAAACGTTCGTTTAACTCGTCTAGCACCCGTCGGTGGCTCTTCTCCTCGCCCGTAAGGCGCGAGCGCACGCCATGAGCCATCGCGTGGAATAAGTCGTCCAGCTGAGCGCGTTGCTGCAGAGTGAGTTGACCGAGCGCGAACAGTGATTGACCCTCGGTAAGGGCGTACTGGGCGTCGAAATAAAGCTCGAGCGCCGGCCGCTGATCGAGCGCCGCGTGCATCTCGCGCAAGTGGCGCAGCACCGCCGGCTCGCCGATCGACGCTGCGGTCACCGAGCCGCAGGGCGCGCGTTCGACCTCGGAAACGTTGACGATCATAACCGCGTGATGCGCGGTCATCGCCCGTCCCGCCTCGGTGATCACCCGCGGCTGTTTCAGCTTGTGCTCGACGCAAGCTTCGGCCAATGGCTGCACAAGCGTATGGGCAAACTGTTCCAGCCCGTAATTAACCGAGCAAAAGCTCCTCGAACGCGTGCCCTCGTAGTCCACGCCGAGGCCGCCACCGCAATCCACGTAACGGATACCGCAACCGATTTTCGACAGCTCAACGAAATACCGAACCGCCTCGCGCATACCGTTGGCGATGTCGCGTACGTTCGAGATCTGCGAACCCATATGAAAGTGGAGCAATTGCAGCGCGTCAAGCATATCCGCAGCTTTTAACTTCTCCATGAGATCGAGCAGTTGGCGCGGCGATAGCCCAAACTTCGCTTTGTCGCCCCCTGTGTTCTGCCATTTGCCGGCGCCTAGAGTCGCCAGTCGTATGCGCACGCCCAATCTAGGCTCGATTTTAAGGCTCAACGCTTCTTCAATTATAACCGACAGCTCCGACGGCTTCTCGACGACAAGGAACGTCTCCAACCCCAGTTTGCGTCCGAGCAACGCGAGCCGAATGAATTCCCGGTCTTTATAACCATTACACACGATCAAGCAGCCAGGCTCGGCCAACCCCATCACGGCCATGAGTTCGGGCTTAGAGCCCGCCTCCAAACCAAAGCCTTCTCCATCGTAGGTAGCCAGTTCGCCCGCAACGCCGAAGTGCTGGTTGACCTTAATCGGATATACAGCCGTATAGCCGCCCCGATAGTTGAGCTCTTTCATCGTCTGATTAAAGGCACCCTGCATTTTGTGCAGGCGATCGCCCAGTATGTCGGAGAAGCGTATTAAAAGCGGCAGCTTCATACCCGCCGCCTCGGCGCGGGCAAGGACTTCCGGCAGCGGTAGTTTCGGGCCCGCGTTTCCTTGCGGTAGAGCGCACATACGGCCCTTTTCGTCGATATCAAAGTAACCTTCAGCCCAATAGGGGATTGAGTATAAACGGCGCGCGCGAGCGATAGACCACGTCATCTGTGAAACCTCAAATAAAGCATCGTATTATTGCACACCGGCCTACAATTGGGTCCCTTCGGCAACGCTGCAAGAGAAAAAAAGGTAACCCCAAAAACCGGCGGCAAAGCGACCGCACGGGATTTCTCCCCTCGATCGAAATGACGCGCGTACAGCATACGTCATCTCGGCCGTGCGCAGAGATCTCGCTCGATCCACCGCTTTATGAGCCGCCGCTCCCCTTCCCAACGGCGAAGCTAGATGGCGGCATTCCCAGGTTGTTTTGCCACTGCTTCTTGAGAACGTACCCCGGCGACCTCTGTTAGCGGCATTTGGCTTCAACCGAGCAGTTTGCCACTTGCGCGGCGATATTGATCGAATCGGGACTATTTCTTAGTACGCGGCCAATAATTTCCTCACATGGCGTTAGACAATCAAAACCCATACAATTTTGTTCGAAGCTGCAAACAAGATAATCGTAGCAGTCCGGATCAACCAAACAGAGGTTGTACCAATGTGTGCAATTCTCGCAGATACAGTCGGTTTCGGAGACCGGCAATGAACTCTGCAAATCGCGCAGGAAATCCTTGCACTCCTGTACGGATTCAGGCGGAGGCACCGCGCGCGAACAGGGATCAGTACAAGAGAGGACGGCTTTCTCCTGGGTCCGCCCGCAAGCGGAGGTGTCCTCGATGGCTGCCTGAAGACAAACGACGCACTTGTCCGAGATATTTGTAACGCACGCGTCAGCACGCGATGGATCCGGATAGACCTCGGAAGCGAACATGCAAGCGCACGCATCTTCTTTCTGCTTTTGAGTCGCCTTAGGCAACGACACGGTTTGCTCAGCCGCCGGCGAACCCTCGGGGTCGCCTTTTCGGTAGACACAAGCTAGCATCGGAAGCTCGAAGAGATCGTAAGCATTGGGTATGGTACAAGTGTATCCTGTTATCGGGCAGGTTTCGTCCTCTTCGTCGCAGCGTTCGACGCAGAAACGAAGCGTGGGAGCGCAGAAGAAACCGGGCAGGCAGTCCTCGTCAAGCACGCAGGGCGCGCCGGAGCCGCTGGGGGCGTATTCCTTTTCCAGGTCCGGTCCCACGTAACCACATAGCGGTTCCGCGTATCCCTGATTGCAGCGGAAGTTCGGTTGCGAACAGGGCTGTCCGACCTGCTCGCATCTTTCCACGCAGTAGTGAAATAATGGGCAACAGTAATCACCGGCGCAATCATCGTCGCTCAGGCAGATGTTCGATGAAGGAAGAACAATTGGTTCTTGTTCTAGCGATGAATCCGAATCACTTGATTCATCACCGCTGTCCTTCGAGGCATCCGTGAGATTGCTAGTCGCATCGGATTTGCCTCCACCCTTATGACCCTCATCAGAGCTGCTTTCGCACCCGATGAGTAAAACGATAATCAAAGCGCTTTGCATCAGTACCGGCGATTTTGCGTGAAGCACGGGTATCGCTATCGATTTTTTCACGTTCATTCCCCTATTGCTATGTATCGTCCGCGATGATGAAGCATTATTTGCATCTGTTTTTATATAACGAACAAGCGCGGATTACAATAATGTAGGAACCGTTGCCAAAAAATATTTTGTAACCGTTCAGGGGGGTACTGCTGTTTGACTACAACGGCGGCCAATTCGGATTTGAGCACGGTGTCAGGCGGCCAAAAAAAATCACTTTTAATTGCCCTCGACACCTTATAGTTAACGATTAATGATATTAGGAGCATTCATGCCGACCATTCGCAAGGCAAGCAGCAAGCGTGGCTTCGTTTTCCGGTCCATATGCTTTTCGTATTCCTTGCTGTTCGGATCTATATCTTCGGGCTGCTCGGGCTCGGATCCCGGTACCAACGCCGGCGCCGGTGGCAATAGCGGCTCAGGTAACACTATAGCGGACAGCGCGTCGGCCAAAGGCGGCGCTTTTAGTAGCGGTGGATCCCTGGCAACCGGAGGATTGGCGGATGTCGGACCCGAGGGCACCGACGGCGGCTCTGTTGCGATAGGTGATGCGAGCTTGAGTGGCGGCACAACGGGCGAAGCTGGATCGGGCGGCGGCGGTTTCACCACGGGCGGCATTGAAGCTTCCGGCGGCGTCACCGCAGGCGGAGCGGGCGGTGGCGGTTTCACCACGGGCGGCACCGAAGCTTCCGGCGGCATCACGGGAAGTGGAGGCGCTTCAGACTATCGCTGTGACGTCGGCGTGTACGATGCCGCGAATCCGCCGGCTTCGTACGCGATTACCGGCGGCCGAAGCGTTCACGACCCCACCGTGATTCTGGTCGATGACGTCTATTACTCAGCCAACACCGGGCTTTCCCTCTGGACGCGCAGTTCTACCGATCTAACGAGATGGACCAACATCAAGCAAGCACTCGGTGGAACCAATCCGAGTTGGATCAAAGCCTATGTCCCTGATTTCAATCAGCAGAACGGCGACCTATGGGCGCCGGATTTTTCCTATTTCGGCGGCCGATATCACCTCTATTACGCGGCGTCGACATTCGGTGAGAATACGTCGTGTCTCGGGCATGCGACCAGGGCGGCGATGAATACGGGGAGTTGGAGCGACGACGGCGGTCCGCTGCTGTGCTCGAACTCGGCGGCGTTCGGCAGCTACACCAATGTCAATTGGAACGCGATCGATCCGTCCATTGTCTTGGATGAGTCGGGCAGTCCCTGGTTGGTTTTCGGGAGTAGTTGGAACGGTATTCATATCGTCCGTCTTACATCGGCCGGTACCGTCGACAACAGCAGCCCGATCACGAACATCGCTCGGCGCTCGGGCCCCAACGTGGTCGAGAACGCCTACATGGTGCGAAGATGCGGCTACTATTACCTCTTCATGTCCTGGGACAGATGCTGCGCAGGCGCCAGGAGCACGTACAATATTCGAGTCGGTCGCTCCACGAATATGACTGAAGGCTTCGTGGACAAAGACGGGGTAGCTCTGCTCAACGGCGGCGGAACGAAAATCATGGGCGACGGCAACGGCTGGGTAGGACCGGGCGGGCAGACGGTCGTATTCAACGGCACTCGCGCTTATCTCGTCTATCACGCGTACGACGCGAGCGCGTCCGGCAACGTGTTTGCCATGCACGTATCGGATCTCTACTGGGACAGCGACGGTTGGCCTATCACCACGTCTAGTCCCTGAGCCGTCACGAGGATAGGTGTCATTATCGGAGCGGCGTGCCGGTTATTCCGGCCGCGAGCTTTTGGTAACCGCTCAGGGGGTATCGATGTATGGTTACGACGGCGCCCAATTCATCCCGTAAAACCGGCTTTTGTCCTCGGGCCGGCGTACTCGGGTCCTTCGGACCCTGTGTACTTCTGCTGGAAACGTACAGCTTCGCCGACTCGCGTCCGCTGCGCTTTGTACGTTTCCACTGACAACCGTCAGGTACAGCAAATACCATCCTCGCCGGCCCTTCAGGCGCGCTCCGTTTTACGGGCGAATTCGTCGCCGACTTGTTTGAAGCCTGAACGCTTACGGTTTTTGTCTGTCTTGTCATTAACCGAGGAGTTTTTTTACCCTTTTTTTTATACTAATATAGTTCTTGACAAACACATCGCACATTTGTTAATTGCTACAATGGCCGTTGTACAACAACGCGCTAATCGAATTCCCCTCAATTTGTAATAATGATAAGTATAAGGTGATAGTACGATGATTAAGTCAAGACTCTGTGAATTAATCGGTATCAAA
>JAFGIB010000203.1 GCA_016929805.1 Deltaproteobacteria bacterium
CCAAAAAAAGTGAGCACGCCCTTAGTTCGCGCTGTTTTTCGCGAGCGAAGCGCTTTACGCCGACGGATTTTTTGCAACGTTAAGGTATACTTGATCGGACGTCTTTGGTTCCCTATGCGAGCTTTTTCGATCACACCCGTACTGCTGGGTCTACTTTTTTCGATCGAAGGATTCGCGAATAAAACCTCCGCGGACGAGCCGAGCTTGATTCGCGTTCCCGTGGTGGGGCCACAATCGCGAGTTGTCGAGACAGGGCGTGCGTGGGTTTATCACGTGGTTATTCCCTGGGAAAGGCTCGCGCAGGTCGCGGAAAGATATGGCGTTTCGGAAGAAGAAATCCGCGAGTGGAACGGTCTGCCGGCAGACCGCCATCCGTTGCGCGTGGATATGACGCTGCGTATTTTGGCGCGGAAATTTCCCCCGCCTCGAAATTCGCTCACCCATGTAGTCGGAGAAAACGAGAGCTGGGAGAGTGTGGCCAAACGCTACGGGAGAACGGCTGCGGAGCTTAAGCTTTGGAACGTCCAGCACGCGCGCCGAAAGCTCAAGCCCGATATTGCGCTTCAGATTTGGATGGATTCCAGTCTGCCCGGACTTGGCTCGGGCCAAAAGGGCAGACTGATCGAGCCAATCCCGGTTCCCGACGGCGGCTTATCGGTCGGCCGGCCGGTCAAGGGGCGTCTCGAGAACGGCGTCGCTTTACCCCCGAGCGAGCTATACACGATTCGCATCCCGCATCACGCCTATGGCACGAGCTATGCCGTGCGCAACATCCAAAAAGCGATCTCCTCGTTTCGCTATCAGAGCGGTTTTAAGGGCGAAATCATCATCAGCGACTTAAGTAGAAAAGGCGGTCGCCGCTTGCCGCCCCACCGCTCTCATCAAGCGGGGCGTGATGTCGACATCTGGCTTCCCGCGATGCCGCATGTTCGGCCTGGAAAAAAACCCGATTACGACGAGGTCGATTGGCACGCCGCGTGGCTTTTGATCAACGCGTTTGCCGACACGGGCGCGGTGAAGAGAATCTATTTGGACCGTAAGGTATTCAAGCGCTTGCGCCGCGCTTCCAAGGCATTCGGCGCGAGCTGGCAAGCGTATCAAAATCTCGTGGGCGGAAGCTCGCTGGTTTGGCACCAGCCCGGGCACGAGTCGCATATCCATGTGCGCTTCCGCTGCAGCGCGCAGGCGGATCGCTGTCGGGATTAGACAAATCGATACAAAGGTCGCGGCTATCGGCTCTTTCAGTACCTTCCCTTTGAAGTGAGACAAGGGACTACGCCGGATCCCATAAAAAAACCGGTTTTTTTGCCGGTATATATTGTTGGTCTATTGAACGAGCTATGAATAAACTTATTAACTTGTTTTCGATAATAGACAACGAAAAGTTGTCTCGGTTGGTCCTGGTCGTCGCGTTGGGGCTTTGGCTTCCCGCGCCGGCTCGAGCGCAACAGGCGATCAAGCCCTATGTGCACGTGATCATGGATACGTCTTACAGTATGGGCTATCCCTGTAGGGGAACCGAGCCGCCGGCGCAATGCTCCGAGGAGAGAACCGAGCCATATACGCGAATGGAGCGCGCGGTCGCGGCCCTGGCTGACGTATTCGCCGGCATAGGCGAGGTACGATTTGCGCTTCAGGGTTTTCAGGATTGGAGCTCGTGCCCGGACCCCTGTACGGACGAGACCTTATGTAAGAACACCGACTGTCTGCACGGTGAGGTCTTGGTAGATTTCACCGTCGGCAACGAATCGGATCTCTATCGCTGGGTCGACGGAAGCTGTGACTCCGAGAACGGAAACTACGAGCTTAGAAGCTACGGCTCCGGCGGCACGCCTATTCTCAACAACCTCGCGGCCGCATACGATCATATTGAGACCGATGTTATCCCGGACGACGAACGAAGCGCCTGCCGTCCGTACGTGGTCGTGCTCGTAACCGACGGTGACGAAAACTGTATCTCGGGCTGCAAAACCGACTGCACCGAGAATTGCCTGACGCCGGAGCAATGTTGCCAGCCCGCGATCGACGCGATCGGCGATCGATACGATACCCAAGGTATTAAAACCTATATTATCGGTTACGCGGATTATGCCTATACCAACCGCGACTGTTTGACGAATATGGCGGTCGCGGGAGGAACCGGCCGCGGCGACGCGACCATGGTCGCGAGCGAGACCGACATCGCGCTCGCGTTTCAGGAAATCGTCAGCGAGTCGATTCTCGTTGAAGTATGCGACGGTGAGGACAACGACTGCGACGGCTCGACGGACGAGGGTTACAGCGACCTGGGAAGAAGCTGCGCGGTGGGCGTCGGCCCCTGCCGCCGCGAGGGAGAGGTAATCTGTACCGGCGACGGTCTTGACACCGAATGCAGCGTGGATGAAGCGGGAGAGCCCGAGCAGGAGGTTTGCGACAAGATCGACAACGATTGCGACGGCTACGTGGATGAAGATCTCGATTGTAGCCCCGCCTGCGAGCCCGAAACCGAAACCTGTAACTCGGTTGACGACGACTGCGACAACGCGATCGACGAGTCCGATCCGAACATGAACGCCGAGTGCGGCGTAACTGTAGGGAGCTGCGAGGCGGGCCGGATGCGTTGCATCAATGGAGAGCTCGAATGCGTCGGCGGCGTACTGCCGCGTCCCGAGGTATGCGACGGTGAGGACAACGATTGCAACGGCCTGGTGGACGACGACGCGCCTTGTCCAGAAAACGCCGCGTGCGTAAACGAGGCTTGCCGGCGCCCCTGCGACCGGTCTCGCGAGTTTTCCTGCCCCGTGGGCTTTAGCTGCGAGAGCATCGAAGGGGGTAGCTACTGTATTCCCTCCGCCTGCGCGAGCTGTAGCTCCGAAGAGCGCTGCATCGACGGACAATGCGTTGACCTCTGCCACGCGGTGACCTGCGAGAAGGATGAGCGCTGTATCGACGGCACCTGTGTCACCTGCCGTTACTTCGATTGCCCGAAAAACCAGATCTGCGTTGACGACGCGTGCATTGACGACCCTTGTCACGACGTCAACTGCGATGGCGACGAGGCGTGCCGAGACGGCGAATGCGTCGGTCTTTGTATCGACGCGCTCTGCCCCGAGGGAGAAAGATGCAATTCCAAGTGGCGGTGCGAGCGTTTCGGCTGCAAAGGAGGGTGCAAAACCGGCGAGTATTGCGACGGTAAGAGCTGTCGAGACGATCCATACGTAGAACTGAGTTGCCCCGAGGGCGATGTCTGCATACCGGGCGAGGGATGCGTCGCTGATCCCTGCTTATTCGTAACCTGTCCCGGCGATAGTCCCTGCGTTTTATCGAGCGGCTTTGTCCCGCAGTGCCCGGACGCGAGGGTAAAAGTCACCAATGTGGCTCGCCGGCTCGTCGCGACAGGCGGAGGCGGCATTTCGGGTTGCTCGATACCCGGGAGAGGAAAAAAGCACGCGGTCTGCCTCTGGTGGCTGATGCTTCTCGCTTGTAGCGTTCTGAGAGCGCGGAGGGCCGGATGAAGCGACTCGTACGCGAATTCTTAAGCCGTTTTTTTCTTGTTGTCTTATTCAGCGGTTGCGAGATCGAGACCTTCGAGATGCCGGGCGGCGAGAGCGACCTCAGCGACGCCGAGACCGCGAGCCGGGAAGAAGACGCCGCCGTCGCGTTTGAGCGCGACGATTCAGGCCCCGAATGTATCCTCGGATCGCTAGAGCGCTGTAATCAGAGAGACGACAATTGCGACGGCCTGACCGACGAGGGCTTTGATCTTTCGAGCGACCCGCGCCACTGCGGAAAGTGCGACAACGGCTGCCGGTTCGAAAACGCCGAGTCGCTGTGCGAACAGGGCGAATGCCGACAGGGTAGCTGTTTCCCCGGCTTTGCTGATCTATCCGCTGAAACACCGGGTTGCGAATACCGCTGTCCGGTTTTTCCCCCGCAGGGAGAACAGTGTAACGGCATCGACGACGATTGCGACGGAAAGGTTGATGAGCCCGAGGACCTCGCCGGCCCGCGCGCCGGTCTGTGCAAGGTGACCGAAGGCACGCCCTGCGAAAACACCGTGGCGATTTGTACGTCGCGAGAGGGTACGACCACGTGGTATTGTGACTATCCCGAGGAGGTCGATTTCGACCCCACGGTTCCCAATGGGATCGCCGGGGAAGAGAGCCGCTGTGACGGCGTGGATGAGGACTGCGATGGGGTGGTCGATGAGACCTATCCGATGATCGGGGTCGCTTGTACTCTAGGAATAGGGGCCTGTACGAGCCGAGGCGTATTTGTCTGCAACGAAACCATGGACGACGTGGTCTGCGACGCCTCGGAGCCGATCTCCGGCTCGAGCGAGGTCTGTAACGGCGTCGACGACGACTGCGACGGCGAAATCGACGAGGACGGCTTCGGCGAGATGGTCGAGGTTTCAGACGGCGAGGAAGATAGCTTTTGGATCGATCGCTACGAGGCGTCGCGACCCAAGGGGCAGTCAAACGGCTATGCCTGCTCGGTGGCCGGCGCAATGCCGTGGGTTAACGTGAGCTGGCTTGAGGCGTCCGCGGCTTGCGAGGCAGCGTCGAAACGGCTCTGTACCGAGCAGGAGTGGGAGCTCGCGTGCGCCGGGCTCGCCGGCAATCCATATCCTTACGGCGAAAGCTTCGATCCCGAGGCGTGTAACGGTGTTACCTATGACCCTGACTGCAAAGATGAGGACGACGACGCGCTTCAGCCGACCGCGACCGCTTGCGGTTGCTCGGCGCCGCCTTCCGAAAGCCTTTGTGTCAGTGACTTCGGTGCTTACGACATGAGCGGCAACGTCAAGGAGTGGACCGGCACCCTGGTTTCCGAGGATCCCGAGACCTACCGCATCCGCGGCGGATCGCTTTACGAGGATGCGCCGGGATTGACCTGTCAGTTCGATTTTCTATTGGGAGAAGTCGACTTCTTTTTTGACAATCTCGGTTTTCGCTGCTGCTCCGATGAAGAACCCTAATCAAAAAGACATTTTCGGTCGCCGAGAACCGATCGTAGCGGCATTGTGCTTTTCCGTCGCCATCGTTACAGCGATTAGCTCCTGTGGCGGGCCCGTGCTCACGCCGGATAGCCGCCGATCCGCCGAACGCGAGAGAAGCTCTCAGGCGCGGAAACCCTCGCGGGCGGAAGGTCAAAGAGAAGAACGCGGCACGGGCGTCGCTCAAAGCCGGTTGTGTGTTTTCGACTATGATCTCACCCTTTCCAGCCACGCTTGCGAGGAGACCGAGGGCAAGCCCGAGTATCACTGCCGCTTGAACCGATGCGGAACCTATAGCTGGAACAGCCAGTGTCTCGGCGTTGGGGCGAGGCAGGCGGTGGCCGAGTGCGTGAGGCAAAAGGCCTTTATCGGAATCGCCAGCCACGCCGACCGCGACCTCTGTTGGGAGGACAAGGTCGTGCCGATGGTCGCGCAGGATCAATTCCCCGAGCTCATCCACTCGCCCCCTTACGCGAATAGAGATATGCGGGTTTTTTACCCCGCGATCGATAGAAAAGAGAACTGGAACTGCGGTGCGTGCGCCTACCAAATGGTCCCCGATATCAGCAAGCCGGCGGCTATCGGGCGCATCATGCGTTACTACGCTTTGCGGCCCGAAAGTCCCGAGCATCGAGCGCGGGTGATCTTTTGGGATGATTCGCCCGATAACATCGCCTCGGTCAAGGCTGAAATGCCCGAGGTCAAAACGGTTTTAGTGCCGCGGCACGGGACACGTGGCGACGGCGGGGGATGCGGTATCACGCCCGCTGAAATCGAAGAAGCTTGGAGATAGAGGAGTTGATCGATGAAAGAGAATCGAAGCCCAACCTGGACGATGTTGATGATGGTCGCGCCTTTGCTCGCCTGTACCGGCTACGACGTCGAGCCGGAGAGCGAATTCGACGAGCGCGACGGCTCAAGCGCGACCGGGGGCGATGACGAACAAGAAAAAGGCGGTGGCGGCGCAAACAGCGGCAATCGAGGCGGCTCGGGCGCGCAGAGCGATCCGGAGACGGATGCCGGGACAGCCTCGGACGCGAGCGATCGAGTGGACTCGGCCGCGGTTCCGGTCGACGAGCTGCCCTGGCCGAGCTCGCTCTCTGAGCTACCTTCCTGTGCTCCTTGGGGCGATTTTGAAATGCCCGAAATCGAGCCGCCTCAGGGCGACATATTCCTAAATCTGTCGGCGCCGCTTCAACCGGTAGATGTGGACGAGCGAATTGAAATCGAGGTCAGAGCCGCGGGAACAACCGCGGTCGACACGGCGGTTAGCGGCGCGTTTTCGCTGGATCCCGGCCCGGAGGCGATCGTCGTAGAGCAGAGCGAGCTCGCGGGCGGCAGAGGCGAGGCGGTGGTCCGCTTTCAACGGCCCGGCCTCTACACCCTGCATGCCTCGATCGCCGGCGACGAGCGCACGGGTACGGCCGAGGTCACGGCTTATCGGTCGCAGCTTCCGCTCTGGTCGATGGAGATAAAAGAGATCGATCTCGATAAATTGCTGGTTAATACCTGGCAACGCGTGACCGTGCCCGCGCTGATCACCATACAAGGCGAGACTTATGAAACCGAGGTGCGCATTCACGGCGGTAGCAGTCGCGGATATGACAAGCTCTCATTTCGCTTTGATCTGGGACCGGACCTCGTACTTCCGGACACGACCGACCATATCATCCTGCGCGGCGAGTGGAACGATAAGACGATGTTGCGCAACTATCTCAGCCTGGAGCTTTTCCGCAACGCGACCTGGGTACCGGCTTCAAACGCCGAGATCGTTCACTTCAGAATCAATCAGCGCTACTACGGCGTGTTATGGCACGTGGAACGTATCGGCGGCGACTTTCTGCGCCTGCGCGGGATGAATAACGAAACCGGCGCGATGTATGAGGCGGATCCGCCTCTTGACTGCTGGAATCCGGGCGGAGGGCTGGTCCCGTTGGACTCGCTCGAAACCTATCAGTGCGTTTACGACCAGAAAAAAGGCGAAATTGAATATGACGACTTAATCGAACTGATCGAGAAAACGCTACAGTTACCCGACTCACAATTCGCCGAGGTCATCGATCAGGAGGTCAACGTCGACGAATACCTGGCTTACATGGCGGTCATGGGCGTGATTCAGAACCAGGACCACGTCAAGAAAAACTACTACCTGTATCGCGATCCCGAGGCGCGAGATAAGCGCTGGATCGTTATCCCGTGGGATCTCGAGCTCACCTTCGGCCATCTGTGGACCGAGGAAAACGACGTGCTCGATGAGGGAATTTTCGCCAACGAGCCCGCCATCGTCGGGCTTTGCCCTGGATTCTGCAATCAACTCACGAGTCGCATCTATGAAATACCAAAATACCAGCAGCGGTTCTATGAGTTTATCGACCATATAGTCGAAAACAGCTTTACCGAGGAGTTCGTCGACCAACGCATCGACAACGTAATCTGTCGAGCGACTCCCGATATTCTGGCGGACCCGCACAAACGCGCTCACGACGATGAATACCTCGACCGGGTTGATGAGATCAGAGAGTTCGTCGTAAAGCGCCGGGCCTATCTCCAGGGGCGATGACCGCTAATACACCTGTGCAAAATCGCCTTGCCGGCTCGGACCGCGCCCGCGTTTGTGCTCCTCGTCCGGCTGGGACTGCCCGGAACAAATGGCGAGAGGAGGAATTGATGAAATGAGCTCTAAACCGGGCGAGTAAAGCGGTCGTTTTACGCTCTTATCGTATCGCTTTTTTTTCTCAAATCGTGTTTTCGTTCTAAAAAAGCGAGAAGCGATTTTTTACCTGGTCGAGGATGCTGACCTCGCCGCAATCGTGATTAACCTATGGCATTAGCGTAAAATGGTAAGTTACCATGTAAAGGATTCAATTAAATCAGCTCGGAACGGAAGATCTGCGTATGCTTAAAAAACGCGCCCATCTCAGATACGAATGCGAGTTACCCGTACAGATCACCTCTGATAGAGATAAGGTATCGGTAACAGCCATCAATATCAGTCTTGGCGGCATGTCGGTCGAACCGGCAGAGAAGCTTACTTTTGGCTCTACCGTAACGGTTCGATTTAACCTACCTTCGTCGAATTCGGCGACCGAGGTCGACGCCACGGTTCGCTGGATCAAGGATAATCGGGCCGGTCTTCAGTTCGGAAGCCTGCGCGCAAAAGATGTACGTGGGATAAATAAGCTTTTTAAAAAGGTTTAGCCTCTATTGCTCAGATCCACGAACGCCTTGCAAAACGATTTCACCCATCCTGCGCAGAGCGATACCCGATTTGGAAAAGATAGCGTTTTTGCCATTAAACCGCTTATTAACGGATTTCGTGCCCGTGCCGTGACGGGGTTAGTGATATTGAACTAACCATTCCGGCGCTGTGATCATATGAAGATGAATCGACAAAGGATCGTTGAGAAGCTTTTACTGCCCATGGATCTGGCTTTGGGCGCGGCGCTTGAGTTACTGCGCGCGGGCGACGCCTTTGATCAGGCATCGAACGCGACCTATTGGTTTCTGCGAGCCGTGCTCCGCACCCAGTTTATCGTGCGAAACGAGCTTGAAGTCGAGGGTGTGGAACATGTGCCGGTCGAGGGCGGCTTCATACTCGCCTCGAATCATCAGAGTTGGCTCGACGTACAGGTTCTCGGGTCGGCTTGCCCGCGCCGAATTTATTTCGTCGCGAAGTCTGAATTTCGCCATTGGCCCGTGATGCGCCATCTCATCGATCTATCGCAATCGCTATTCGTCCAGCGCGGCGGCGATAAAAGGGGGCTTGAGGCTATCAATAGCGCGCTCGAGCGCGGTAAGGCGGTGGCGATCTACCCGGAAGGCACGATTCCCGGGGAGGAGGAGATTACAAGACGAGAGGTCGACCCGTCGACCGGGCTATTAAGGGGCAAAACCGGAGCGGTTCGTCTCGCCATCGAGTCGCGGGTTCCGATCATTCCGGTCGGGGTTTCAGGCACCGGGAGAGCCTTTCCTCCGGAGATCTATCCCAGGTTGGAGATCTTGCGCCTGCCCGCCTCGACTCCCATACGTATTCGCTTCGGCGAGCCGCTGGATTTGTCGCAATACCACGAAAAAGAGCTGAGCCACGAGCACCTTCGAGAGCTGACCAACGACTTGATGCGCCGCATTTCGGCCCTGGTCGACCACCGCAGCAACTACGCGCCGATTGAAGTGCCTATCCCCCCTGCGCGCCGCAGCGCAAACGTCGCGGTTTTGCTTTTACACGGTTTTACCTCCAGCACCGACACCGTCGACGGTCTGATCCCATATCTCAAAAAGGAAGCGATTCCCTTTGAGCGTCCGATTCTGCGGGGCCACGGAACGCGCTATCAGGATCTCAGGGGGGTCCGCTCGCGCGATTGGTACGTGGACGCGGAGAGAGCGTTGATCAAGCTATACACCGAGGGCTATCGCGTAATCGTGGTCGGGCTTTCCATGGGCGGGCTCGTGGCGCTGGACCTGGCCGCGCGCCATCCGGAGATGATCGCGGGCGTCATAACGGTCGCCGCGGCGCTGAAATTCGTCGATCCCATGGCCGGGGCCGCGCAATTGGCGGATAAGTTCGTCCGCTACTTGCCTTCGCCCAATTCTTTCGTCGATCCGGAGCTTGCCAAGCGCTGTACGAATTACAAGAAGTTTCCCGTGGACGCGTTCGCCTCGCTGTATCGCTATTCCAGACGAATCGCCGAGCGTCTGCCGGACGTTCACGTCCCGATCTGTGTTCTGCAATCCAAGGCCGACCAAATCGTGGCGCCGCGATCCGCCAATATTATCTATGAAAAGGTGAGCTCTCCCTTGCGGCAGATCGTCTGGTTCGAAAAGAGCGGCCACGAGATGATGCAGGACTGCGAGGCCGAGGCGGTTTTTGCCGAGATCGTGAAGTTCATTAGTAGCTTCCGGATTCAATCCGAGTCCCGAAACGACGAAAACTGACCCGGATCAGCCGAGCATGCCGCTTCCGCAAGCCAGCCTGAAAACCATCGTCGCAAGAGCGCTGCGCGAGGACCTCGGTCGAGGGGATATCACCAGCGAGGCCTGTGTCGACCCGGAGCGCCCGGGCGAGGCCTCGCTGAGAGCGCGGGAACGGCTGGTTTTTTGCGGCTCGCAACTTCTCATCGAAGTATACCGGCAGATCGATCCCTCGCTCGAAATCTCCCCGCGCTGTCGCGACGGCCGGATGCTGCAACCGGGCGATACGGCCGCGATGGTTTTGGGCTCGGCGTTGTCGATTCTCGCGGGCGAACGGGTCGCCTTGAATTTTATTCAGCGTATGAGCGGAATCGCCACCCTGACGCGCGCCTACGTGGACGAGCTACCGCAAAAAAGCGCGACGCGCATCGTGGACACGCGCAAGACGACACCCGGCCTCAGGTTGCTGGAACGTTACGCGGTTCGCTGCGGCGGAGGTCGCAACCACCGCGAGGACCTATCCGCGGCGGTGCTGATCAAGGACAACCACATCGTCGCGTGCGGAGGCATTCGCCAGGCGGTGCAACGAGCGCGAGCCGCCGCGCCTCATACCTCGCGCATAAGCTGCGAGGTCGATACGCTCCAACAGCTCGACGAGGCGCTCGACGCGGGAGCCGACGTTGTGATGCTGGACAATTTCGACGATCTCCGATTGCGCGACGCGGTTAAGCGCGCCGCCGGCCGAGCGCTGATCGAGGTGTCTGGGGGCGTGACCCTGGAACGCGTTGCCGCGATCGCGCGGTTAGGCGTCGACGTGATCAGCGTCGGAGCGCTTACCCATTCCGCGCGAGCGGTCGATCTGGGGTTGGATTTGGTCGTTTGAGGGGCTTTTTTTCCGCGATGTTGAAAAAACCCCGTCCGTGCAAACCCGCTTCGTTCGAGAAAAAGAGAACGAGGCGGGCGCGTGCATTCTTTTCCGGGATCCCATTTCGCGGCGCCGGGACGGGGAAGCCTGCGGAGCGCAATTTATATGTTATAATGAGCGCCTCGCGGTTGCGGGCCGTAAATCGTATTTCGGATCGCCCCGCGCGCGACCCTGCGGTTGGGCGACCCCGCGGTTGAGCGCCAAGGTAGATTAGGAGCGAATTCGGATGACACAAAAAGAGAGTCGGGCTGGAGTCAGCGCAATGAGCCTATACCTACCTCGATTTCGAGTACAGCTCGAGGATTGGTGTCACTGGACGGGTAACTCCTGGGACAAGGTGCAAGCCGTGGTCGGTCGCAGCTTTCGGGTGTGCGGCGAGCACGAAAATGTTTATACCATGGCCGCCAACGCCGTATTGCGATTGATTTTGCAAAATGAGATAGATCCGAGGACGGTCGCATTTCTCGGATTCGGGACTGAATCGAGCACGGACAACGCGGCCGGTGCCGTGATTATTCGAGGCATGATCGACCGCGCTTTGGATAAACACGCTCTGCCGCGCCTATCGCGCCATCTCGAGGTGCCGGAGTTCAAGCACGCGTGTCTCGCGGGTATCTACGCTCTCAAGAGCGCGATTCGCTTTGTGATGACCGACGGCAATGAGCGCAGAGCCATCGTGGTTTGCGCCGATGTCGCGGAGTACGAACGCGGCAGTAGCGGCGAGCAGACCCAGGGAGCGGGCGCGGTCGCGATGCTGATCGAGGCCAAGCCGCGCCTGTTTGAGGTCGATTTGCTGAACGCCGGAAGCGCCTCGGATTATCGCGGACCGGATTTCCGCAAACCCTTCGCGCGCCACTTCACCGACGAATACGCGCAACGAAACAGCCGTATGAGCGATTTTCCCATCTTTAGCGGGAAATACTCCACCTTTGCCTATGTCGATGAAATCGCGCAGGCGGTCGAAAACATGTTGGAAAAGCTCGGTGTTTCTCCTGGTAAGTATTATAAAAGCGTGCGCGGGATTTTTTTCCACCGGCCGTACCATCAAATGCCGATTCAAGCCATGTCTTTTCTCTACGTTCGCGGTATGGCGCGCGGCGTTCATCATCACGACGAGTTGCGCGAGCTCTGCAGGGAAGCCGGGGTGGCGTACGAAGAGGTGGTGAAGGAATCGCATTCCAGCCCCGATCTGTACGCGCAAGTGCTCGCTTGCGGCCAAATGGTCGAAGACCCTTATCGCGGAACCAACCAAGTGGCGTGCGTGCTGCGTAAACGCGCCTCTTTTCGCGAGTTACTGCAGGAAAAAGTGAGCCTCGGTTCGAGCTTGATCACCCATTTCGGAAATCTCTATTCGGCCGCGTTACCCGCGTGGCTGGCCGCGGGATTCGAAGAGGCCGAGCAAAGGGCGATGGAAATCGCCGACTCGCCCATGGTGGCGATCGGCTACGGCAGCGGCGACGCGGCGGAGGCGATACCGATAAGCCCGGTAACCGGTTGGCAAAAGGCGGCGAAAACCATCGGTATTGGTCAGGCGCTGGCCGACCCCATCGATCTGCGCCGCAACCAATACGAGGCCCTGCACGACGGCCGAGAGCTGGTCGATCTAGAATATTTCCCGCAACAGGAATTCGTCATCAGCCACGTGGGAGGCCTTTACGAACAAGGTTTTCAGGATTTGGCCGTGGAGTACTACGACTACGTGCCCTGAACGGCACACGCCACCGCGTTGGACGTTTTTGCCGCGCTAAGCCGCGGTCGAATTGCGCCGCGGTTGTCCCGGCAATAAGGTGGGCTTGCTAAAAAACGAAAAACAGGTAGTAATCGAAATAATGTTTCACCACTTTTTGGAGCAAAGCGATGAGTGGCCATAGCAAGTGGTCTACGATAAAACACAAGAAAGGCGCCGCGGATGCCAGGCGGGGAAAGATCTTCACCAAGCTGATTAAAGAGATCACCATCGCCGCGCGCATGGGCGGAGGCGATCCGGACAGTAACTCGCGGCTGCGTCGCGCGATCGATCTCGCGAAAAGCAACAACATGCCGAACGACAACGTCAACCGCGCCGTCAAGAAAGGCACGGGCGAGCTCGAGGGGGTGAGCTACGAGGAGCTTACCTACGAGGGCGTTGGACCGGGCGGAAGTTTGGTGCTGATCCACGTCGTGACGGATAACCGCAACCGCACGGCCGCTGAATTAAGAAAGCTATTCGACCGACACAATGGTTCGCTCAGTAGCGCCGGAACGGCCGGCTGGGCGTTTGAGGAAAAGGGAGTCATCACCCTGGCGAAAGAGGCGGCCACGGAAGAGCTTTTATTTGATGTCGCGGTAGGCGCGGGCGCGGAAGACGTCGAGCAGTCCGACGAGCAGTGGCTGATCACGACGGCGAAGGCCGATCTCGACCGGGTCCGCGACGCGTTGCGCGGCGCGGAGATAGAAGTCGGCTCGACCGAGCTGGAAATGGTCGCGAAGAATAAGAAGCTCGTAACGGGCCGGGACGCGGAAGTGATGTTGAACCTAATCGAAGCGCTGGAGGATCACGACGACGTTCAGAAAGTCTTTTCCGACTTCGAGCTTTCAGACCAAGACCTCAAAAAGCTCTCCCAGTGAGGGTCATCGGAGTCGATCCCGGCACCATCCGCACCGGATGGGGCGTTGTTGAACGCGATCGAAACCGCATTCGGGGAATCGACGCCGGCGTAATCGATGTGGCGAAAA
>JAFGIB010000204.1 GCA_016929805.1 Deltaproteobacteria bacterium
GCAAGTACCATCCTCGCCGGCCCTGCGGGCGCGCTCGGTTTTACAGGCGAATTGGCCGCCGACTTGTATGACCCCTGAACGCTTACAAATAAGCAGACGCGGAGAACCACATTCGAAGCGCGGCGCGCTCCGTTGATGGAAGGCCCGAAGGGTGAGCTCGCGCCGTTTTCGGGATCGAAGCGGTTTTCGCCGACCACACTATTCGCCCAACATCTTTCCGTAAAAGCGGGACGCTTAATCTCGGTTATAGAGCTGACCGCGGCGGCTGTGAAAACCGCCCTTACCGCAGGCGAGAAAGGCTGTCGCCGGAGCGATTTCAGCAACGCGACTGATCATTTCCGCCGCCGTATTTCTGATCTCCCATTGAGCGTGTTCGTCCATTCTGAGCCTCGCGATATGGTATAGCTCACGCATATTGACCGTGATTAACGCTCTACGTTTATGTCCGTTGGTCAGCGCGTATTGCGCCGCCTGCGAGTAGCGCTTTTGTAACTGTAGAAAGACTTCCGTTGTTTTGTCGAAAAGGTCCCGGTAAACGGGCTCAAGGCCAACCTCGATAACGGCTTCGGGATAGGAGTATCCTAACGAAGGGTCGTACGGCTGCTTGGTCAGGGTCATCATTCGATGCCGCTTCCATTGCGCGAACTCGCTTGCGCTTACCGAGATTTCAAAGGTAAAGGTCGCGTGTTCGAATTCTCGAAAGACAGCATCGTATTCCGTAAGTTTCTCTAGGGCTTGTTTTATATATTCGATGTGCATGTCGGCCCGTTGCATCTCGCGAGCGATGCGGACGCAGTAATCGTACGGTTTAGGGTGCTCTGACGTGGAATGTAATAGGGACGCGACGACGGCGACGTCAGGATTATCGCAATGATCGACCAACGACACCGCTGCGGCTGAAGCCGTCGTATTTTTTTGATCGCTTTCCGAGCTAAATCGGGAAAACATCTTCTCTGATATCGATTTTAGATCGAGTCGTCCGCCTTGGATAAACGCGTCGGAAACCTCCCACCCGAACTGTTCCTTAAATGCTTTAGGGTCCGATAGTATAATCAAAGAGGGCGCGATTTCGCTTCCAACGGCAAACAGCTTGTGACCGAGCTCCCTGACTTCCGAAAGCGGGTGATGCCGGAGTTTTCTAATGACATATTCCAGATTTCTCGCGTTCGGCGAAAATCCAAGCTGGGTTTCGGTCGCCAGGTTCAGAGCGAACCGCGCGTCTTCTTTCGCCCATCCTTCAATCGTCGCGCGTCCGTGTTCTAGCTCGTACAGTTGAGGGTTTTTACGCTTTTGCAGCTCGAGCAACGCGGGAAAAGCGCGGAGGTATAGCTGGTTTTGCTCGTGGGTGAGCTGCTTGAATAACTCCCGGTCGCGTTGTTGAAATTCCTGAGGCATTACCGAGTCACCGTCAAGCGTGACATAGCGCTGCGATTTTTCCGTATACGCGCATAATCGTGCTTCTTCTAAAGACTCGACGGCGAGCCGCGAAATGCCTATTATATCTATATTAAATATAACATGCTCAGCCACCGAGTGATGTCCCATGTCAAAGACGATTCTCCGGTTGGACTTTCTGGCGCGGACGATGTCCCTTCTGGCTTTTTCTCTGAGAATATTTACCGGATCGGGATCGCGGCTGATTCGCGCGTACGCCGCGGAAATGCTTTCCGGTGAAAACACCATATCCGAAGCGCATTCTCCGCGCTTCGCTCGTTCAATAAGCTCTTTATCAAGATTATACCCTGCTAAAATAACGTCCATGCGGAGAATCTCCAGGTTGCGTCGCTCTCGCCGATTTAGGCCTCGGTTGGTTAAGGCCATCTTTGCCTCGATTCGATGCCGCGAAATCCTCGAAATAGCGCTGCTATTCCTTGGGTTTCGTAAAAGCGGATCGAGACGAATCGGAGCTAAATCTGGGCGACAAACGCGACATTTATTTCGACACGAGTCCTTGGGCATTGGTTTTTTACCACCTCGATTGATATCGAGTCAATCCGAGACTTCTCGCGCAAAAACCGACGCGTTGCGGTCGGGGATGTGATAACATTGGTAGCGCTAGAGTTAGAATGAGGATTCATCCCCTTGACCGAAAAGCGCCGGACGGCGCTCGATGCAGGCATCATCCAGATCGTCCGGCGTCATATCGATGCCCGGTATGCGGTGGCTACGTGTGCCACTTTTGCTGGAACGAGGCCGCGTCGCGCTGCCGCTCATGTTCGATGAGCGATGGGCAGGAGAGCGCGTATCGAATGCCCTTTGAGGATGCCGCGCTATCCTTTTGGACACGGGTCATCGAAACGGTAAGGACGGCCTTTCGACCTCGAGTAACCGCGCTTGGTTTTGCCGCGTGCCGACCGCTGTCTGCCCTGCTCTTCCTGCTTATCTCTGCTTTGCCTTTGAGCCTCGCGGCCGGAGTGATTCCCCATACAAGGACTCTGCTTTTCGGACCAGGTCTACGAATCAGCCTGGTAGGGTCCTACCGTCCGATTGAGATCGCTTTTGATATCGTACGCGCTATGATTTTCCAGCTTCTATTCGATGGGATTTTTATTGCCGCGCTGGTGATTCCCTTCGCCAGTCTCGCTAAGTCTTACGGAGGTACGAAAGGAACGTCGGCCGCGATAGGCACGGTATTCTATCGTTATTGGCTCATTCCCGCGGCTATGTTGCTATCCTATATTAGCTTTTGGATTTTTCCCGATGTGCGCATCGGATTTTTTGTCGAATTAGCCTTGTCGGCGTTAGCGCTCTATCTTTTTGTTATCGCGATGTGGTCGACCGCGCGCGTGACATATGCAATCGGCCGGATATGGTCTATAGCAGTGGTGGGGGTACCGTGGGTTATCGTGTTTCTCGTCGTAGCCCTGGTGATACCGGTTCTAGCGTCTTTCTTAGGGCTCGCGCAAAATAGCGCGAACTAAGGGCTTGCTCACTTTTTTGGACCTCACTTAGGGTGCACTAAATTGTGGTCCAAAAAAAGTTCCGCGCGTCCTTATTTCATCGCTTTTTTCGCGTTTCCGCCCGGCGTTTTTTGCACCGTTAAGGTTAACTTTCGTTTCTAGAAGTCTTCCGGCTCTTCCGGGTCTTCCGGCTCCACGGGTTGAGAGAATTCTAATTCGTCAGGTCCCGATAGCTCGATTTCGTCTAGGTCGTCGTATTCCATCTCTTCTCTTTCGGAAAATCCGAGCGTCTCAAAGTCTTCCGTTTCAGAATAATCGAATCTATTTTTTTTTGAACGTTCCAATTCGTCAAGAGGAGAAAAGTCCGAGTCTTCATAATCGTCGTCCTCCACATCCGTATCTTCTTCCACCTCCTCCTCGGTAACCTGGTCTATCTCTTCAGCTTCCATCTCTTCGGATTCATTCTCATCTTCGTCGTATTCGTCCGCGCCCGGTTCCGAGAATTTCTCGACATCCGCTATTTTCTCTCGGCCGGACTCGGTTTCTTTGTATCGCTCGTGATCGGGTACCCCCGAACGTTCGCGAGTAATCTCCGCCGGTTGTGGCGGAAACATGCTGGGGATTTTCGGTCCCGCAACGGGTATCTCGTCATGCTTCGGAGCGTTATCGATCAATCGCCTAATTTCTTCGCGATCGGGGCCACCGGCTCCGTTTTTGGCGGGATAAACCACAACCCCCGTCTTTAACCAGCGCCTTACAGAGACAGCGCCGGCTTCGAGAAGCTGTTTAACCATTCTAAGATTTCCGCGTTTAGACGCGCAAATCAGCGGTGCCGCGCCATTGGTGTTCTGAACGTTTGGATCAGCTCCGGCGCGAACCAACCGTTCCACCACGTCCGAATGACCGGCGCAGGAAGCCTCGATGAGCGGTGTTGAGAGTAGTTCTCCGGAGACCTGATTGGGGTCGACGCCTCCGGCTAAAAGAGCCTCAATAAAAGTGAGGTTACCGCTCTGCGACGCTAGCAGAAGCGCGAATGCACCGTCTTCTCGAAACCTATCGGCGTTTTTTTCCTTGCATTGAGCCAAGGCGGAACGAAAGCGATCTTCGTCTTCGTTGCGAACCGCTTCTACGAGCTTTGCTATGTTCGGATCTTCTGCACCGATGCCGCGGAGCAATAAAAGCGCCCAAAGGCTTTCTCTTCGCACTTCCTCTTCAACATGAGAATCATAAGCGCGAATCTCCGCGTAACCCAAGGCGGAGGTACCGGTGTCGTCACGGATATCCAGCTTCGCGTTGTGCTTGATAAGCGCGAGCACGGAAAGATGTAGTCCCTTTTTTCCGTTTAGAACGGCGTGAATCAGCGCGCTTTTCCCGGTTTTATCTCGTGCATCAATATTAGCCTTGAATTCTCGTAGTAAATCGATAGACGCCGCGGTGTTTTCCTCCCAGTCTCCGGCCACGATTTGCATGATAGGCGTCGTACCCGTTGTTGGATTCGTTGAATTCGGATTTGCTCCGGCCTGTAGGAGTTTTCGGGCGATAGAGATGTCGCTTAACCGCAGTGCGGCCAGAAGAGCGCTATCGCCGTCACGAGGGCTTACGTAATCAATATTCGCTCCCGCTTTCACGAGGCAATCCGTCACCCGATTGTTACCTGTCTCCACGGCGATCATAAGCGCGCTTTTATCATCCGGGGAGCAAGAATTAGAGCTAACGCCGCTGTTTAAGGCCTCTTTTATCTTGTCGATACTGCCCTTTTCAATAGCGGTGAAGAAGGCTTTTTGTGCCTTATCATCCCTCTCTTTTTTCGACGTTTTGTCCGCTGCCGCTTTTGCTTTTTTCTTTGTCGCCTTTTCTTTCGCCGCGGATTCGAAGATTTCTTGAGTCGGCTTCTTTTCGGCGACCGCGGATACAGCTTTCTTTTCGCCTTTTTTCTTAGCCGTCGCCTTGCCGGCTTTTATTTCGCGTTTTGCTTCGGCTCCCTTTGTTTTCGCTGCTTTTTTCCTCTTCCCCGCCGATTTCGAGGTTTCCTTAATCGGTTTCTTTTCAGCGACCGCGGATACAGCTTTCTTTTCGCTTTCTTTCTTCGCCGTCACCTTGCGAGCTTTTGTTTCTCGTTTTGCTTCGGTCCCCTTATTCTTCGCCGCTTCCTTTTTCTTGCCAGCTTCAATTTTCTTTTTTGTCGGAGAGGCTTTTGTCTTTAAAAGGCCGCTTTTTTCGCTCAACTTTTTGCTCTTTTTTACGGCCGTTTTAGCCAGCGTTTTGCTCTTGCCTTTGGCGGCTACCTTTTTCGAAACCCCGGCTTTCGGCTTCGTAGTCACAGCTTTTTTCGCTACACGCGCTTTTTTTGGAGCAGAGGTATTTATGGCGGCCGCGTCTTTGCGCAAAGGCGCGTTTCTTTTTTTCTCGACCTCTTTATTAGTAGCGCTCGAGCTCTTAGCTTTTACGCCGGCCCTAGATTTTGGCGGTGACCCTTTGACGAGCGACGGGTTTTTAATCGCCACGACCTTTTTTGCACTAGCCGCGCGCGCTTTTGGTCTTGTCCCGGCCGACTTCTTCGTACTTGCGATTTCTTTCGCGGCGGCCTTTTTCGTTGCGCCCGCGACTCTTCTTGTTCCGGTAATTTTATTGGTGGCGGCCTTTTTCGTCGGGCCGGCTGCTATTTTTTTTGTCTTTTCCTTTACGGCCGCTACGGCCGGTTTCTTCGCTTTTTTAGTTGTCACTGTTCTTCTCTTTCTGACATGCCCATTCGCCCCTTTCGACGAGGCAGCCAACGGCATAACAAGTGAGAATTTCGATTAAAGAACGGCAGAAACTACTCTGATCAAGGCAAACGAAAATAGATCACTCTACGTATATGGAGATTAAAACGCCTTCATGGGTATTAAAAATGTTTCTCAAGGTCAAATGTCAAGTCAATACGCTGGAGGATAGCGAAAAAAGATAGTTAACCCGTATCGCGGTTGCAGCGCGGTCTAAGGGTCTATTCCAGTAGTCATCGTCGCCGGCGGACGATCTCTCGTCGCTTTCGGCCGCCTCTGCGCCCGTCAGACGCCTGCAATTCTCGATCGAGATGTGTAGAATCGTCAGAGCGCTGCTAGGCCCCCGCGCGCCGTGAGCCGATCCGCCTCGAAATCGACTTAGGTCTCGACCGCCGACTCGGGCAACCTACTGGGATAGGTTCTAGGTCTTTCGCGTTGTTAAAAAAGGTAATAAAAGCAAGTTTTATACCGGATCAGCCTCGCTCCGCTGCGTTACCGGTCGCAGCTTTTCGACGGCGAGCGCGCGTGAAAAAAGGCAAGGCGATTGTCCGAGATACCTTGCCGATTGCGTCCGAGCCCGGTCGTGGCAAGGCTCGCCTTAACAGCCTGCTGCATACGCGTGAGAACATCTCAGCGCAAAAAGGTAATAGAGTCGAGAGCGGCACAGCCTTCCTAGATGGAGGAACGAGCGATTTGTTCGTTCGGTCTCGGTCGGCACCGGTGGCTCGGGGGGATATGAATTATCTAGTCCGCCGCGGCAAACCCATGACCAAAGCGTTGAATCCGACTTCAGATTTCGCGCGAGCCCTTAGCGCTCGACTTCATCTCCTATCTATTTTGCGCCGGTGGGAATCGGCTGACCGTAACGCCCGCTTCTTTAGAAGTTACCGTTCAGGGGGGGCCTGCTGTTCGGCTACGGCGGCGGCCGATTCATCCCGGAAAACCGGCACCAACCCTGGGGCGATTCTATTCGAATCACCCCAGCGTCCTTGCGCCGACGTATTTGGCTTCTACGGACCCTCCGTACTGCCGCCGAAAAAGTACAGCTTCGCGGACTCGCGTCCGCTTCGCTTCGTACGTTTCCACCGACAACCGTCAGGTACAGCAAGTACCATCCTCGCCGGCCCTGCGGGCGCGCTAGGTTTTACGGGCGACTTGGCCGCCGACTTGCTTGACCCCCCAACGCTTGCCTTCGGAATGATCGTCGTCGCTACTTTAATACGCGCCGAAGACTGAATACCCGAGGTTTCTACGGATGTTGTCGGCGCAAATAAGAAAAAAACGGCGAATTAAAGAGTATTGAGTTACTCGTGAGGTCAATTTAGAAGTGACTCTGAGTGTAATTTTGCTTACATAAATGACGATTTCGCCACGGTTGAGATCTACCTGATAACTCGCGGCTTTGTTTTTCAATGAAGAGCGCGGGCTATCGCGAAAGGTGACGTTTGGTTACATAGTCGCAAGGCGTCGTCTCAAAAAGTGGCGGCGTAACGCCCCGGGAACGCGGCCACGCGGCCATCTTGGCCGCAATACTATAAAAACAGCTAGAAAATGCGGGCGAGACGCCCGCGTTCCCAGGTATCCTCCTCCGCGCGCCACTACTTTGATAGTCAAGGGGAAGCAACGAAAGTTTTGCCGCCGATGTGTTCTGTAAGGCGATCGGTTCCTACAAAGTAGTTATAATACTGAAATTTTTTCTTCATACTGTTCCTGTAATTTCCGTTTTGGGGTAGGCTTGGCAGCGAGGAATTGACATTGAGCACTCAGGTGATGCCGTCCCGAATTGGGGATAATAAACGCTACATCCTTAAGCACAGGCTCGGCGAGGGTGGCATGGGGTCGGTGTATCTAGCTTATGACAATGAACGTGAGACCCACGTCGCTCTCAAATGGGTCACGCGCAACACCGCAACGAATATCTACCGGCTCAAACAAGAGTTTCGTTCTTTAGCTGAAATTT
Organism: Deltaproteobacteria bacterium; assembly: GCA_016929805.1. GTDB lineage: Bacteria > Myxococcota_A > Polyangia > Polyangiales > JAFGIB01 > JAFGIB01. The sequence goes on from JAFGIB010000204.1 coordinate 7,623, forward strand.
CCCATCCGAATCTCGTCACGCTGCATGAGCTTATCTCCGACGGCGAAGACTGGTTCATCACCATGGAGTTGATAGAGGGTCAGGGTTATTACGATTTCGTCTTCGGCAGCGACGACGATAGCGATGTAAGCAGAATCACAATTTCCGATTCAATGCCCTCGATACAAACGTGTCGCGCGAATATACCGCGTTTACGTTTGGTTCTCTCGCAGCTATGCCGGGCGATACACGCGCTACATGAAGCGGGCAAGCTGCACCGCGATATCAAACCCTCGAACGTCATGGTAACGAGCGACTTGCGAGTCGTATTGCTGGACTTCGGTTTGGTTCGCGAAAGGCAAAACATCGACATCGATCGAACAATCGATAACGATCTATTGGGCACGCCCGCCTATATGTCGCCGGAACAGGCGTCCGGTCATCCGTTAACGGCCGCAAGCGACTGGTATAGCTTGGGCTCGATGCTTTACGAAACTTTGACGGGACACCTCCCGTTCGAAGGCTCGGTCATCGATATCATGCAGGAGAAGGTGCTTCACGATCCAATTCCTCCCTCGCTTCTCGTAAAGGACATTCCTTCTGATTTAAACGATCTGTGTTTCAGGCTGCTGAGTCGTATTCCCGAGGATAGGCCGTGTTCGGAAGAGATTCTCGAGAGCTTAACCGGTAGCTCGACCTCTCCTCCCGCGTTGCGCGCTCAATCCGCGCCGCCGCCTCGTAGCTCCGAAAGGCTTTTCGTAGGCCGTCGAGAAGAGCTGGCCGAGCTGCACGAGGCTTTCCAAGCAGTTGTCGCGGGTAAGTCCGCGACGGTATTTATCCACGGAAGCTCGGGAATCGGTAAAACCGCTCTAATTCGTATATTCATCAGCGAGCTGATCGAGGATGACAAAGCCGTTATCTTGAAGGGTCGATGCTTTGAGCGCGAGTCAGTTCCCTACAAGGCTCTCGACAACGTGGTCGACGCCTTGACGAAATACTTATCGCATCTTCCGCCCGGCGAGGTATCGGCTTTATTACCGCGCGATATGCATTCTCTGGCGGTTTTATTTCCTGTTTTACAAAGGGTAAACGCGGTCGCCGAGTCGAAATCCCGCGCGGCGTCTAACGTCGACCCTCGAGTTCTGCGAAATCGTGCGTTTTCCGCGCTCAAAGAGCTTTTTCAACGGCTGAGCGATATTCGTCCGTTGGTTTTGTCGATCGACGACTTGCACTGGGGAGATTTGGATAGCGCCCGTCTGTTATTGGAAATCTTCGGGCCGCCCGATCCTCCGCCGATACTGTTTATAGGTAGTTACCGCTCCGAAGAAGCGGATAGCAGCCCTTTTTTACGGGAGATTCTCGATTTAAATGCGTACGGCGCATCTTTGACGAATACGCGCTATATCGCCCTTGATCGCCTACCCGAGTTCGAAGCCCAGCAGATGGCTCAAAAGATTTTAGGAGAGCTTTCTCTCTTTCCGAGCGAGCGCGCCCGGACTATCGCGGAGGAAGCGGACGGTATTCCTTTTTTTATCGCCGAGCTGGCTCGATACGCCAAGGCTCATAAGCAAGGAGACGGGAGCATTCCGCCGACGCGGTTGGATCAGGTGGTTAACCATCGTGTCGCCAATTTGCCGCAGGAGGCTAGGAAGTTATTGGAGATATTCGCGGTCGCCGCGCGTCCGATTGAACAGGCGGTAGCGCTGCGCGCAGCGGGCCTTCCGACCGGAGACCGAACGCCCTTGGTCAAGCTGCGCAATGCCAGGCTTATACGCTCGCGGGGAGTCCGCAGCGTCGATACTGCGGAGGCCTACCACGCGCGAATCAGCTTGGCCGTGAGAAGCGGACTAAGCAACGAGCGACTGCGAGAGTGCCACGCGGCTTTGGCGGAGGCATTGGTCGCAAGCGGCATCGACGACTCGGAGAGGCTTATAACCTTCTACCGGGGAGCCGGTAAACTATACGAAGCTGGAAAAGAGGCCGCTAAAGCGGCGGACGAGGCCTCCTCGAAACTCGCTTTTAATCGAGCGGTTGAATTGTACCAAATCGCTATTGATCTACTCCCCGATGACCGAGGTCGAGCGCTATACCATAAACTCGGCGATGCCTTGGCTAATTCGGGAAGGGGTGCGAAAGCCTCGGAGGTTTATTTGGAGATTCGCGAAAGGGTTTCCGCGGCCGAGGCGCGCGAGCTCGGGAGAAAAGCTGCGAAGCAGTTGTTTAGAAGCGGTCGAGTGGACCGAGCGATTCGTCTCTCAAGAGAGCTGTTGGAGGAGCTCGGGCTTCAATACCCGAGTGGAACGGTGAGCGCGTTAGGTTTGTTGGCGCTGAATCGGTTGAATCGACGGGCCTTGTCGAAGCGTATTTTTAGATTTGCCGCGCGCCAAGAGAAAGATATCGATCCAGATTTGTTGGAACGTCTCGACACGCTCGGAGCGATTTCCATGGAATTGGCGACCACCGACGTACTACCCGGTGTGGTGCTTCAATCGAAGTTTCTCGAATTAGCGCTTGAGGCCGGCGAGCCCCTGAGGATCCTGCGCGGTCTTTCTTTTGAGGTTGACTCGGCGGCGATTCAAGGGGGAATCGCCAACGAGCGCTGGGCCGAGCGGCTTTTACGCATCATGTCAAAGCTTACGGCGACTATCGGAACGCCTTATGCGAAAGCGACGACGCAACTATCGACCGCGATCACCGATCTGTTTTGCGGCTGGTATTCGAATGGGGTCAGACATGCGGAGGAAGCTGTGCGCCTTTTTGCCGATGAGTGCGTCGGCGCGTCTTGGGAACAGAATTACGCTACCTCGATATTATACGGACTGCTCGAATTCAATGGTGGCATTCGCCGAATCGCCAGAGAAGCGCCGCAAAAAGCGCGCGAGGCCGGCGAACGCGACGATCGCTTTCTGCACGGGTTCCTCGCGCTCTCTCTACCATTGGCGTATCTAATGAACGGCGATGTCGAGATGGCCGAGGCCATGTTGGAAGAACGGCGCCGCCAATTGAGCGGTCCGTTTAATAACTATCATTTATGGGTGATGATGCGAAGCATCGATACCTTTCTCTATCGAGGGCAAGGGTATTCGGCGTTGGAGTATCTCGAAAAGGTTTGGCCGGATTTTCAACGCACCTTTATCGCCAGGACGGGTTTCTTCAAGATGACTACGCGTTTTCATCACGCGAGGTGCGCGATCGCGGCCGCGGAAGAAACCAGGGACGATAGGTATCTCGACTTGGTACATAAGGATATTAAGGTTATTTCTCGCTTAAAGCGTCGGGATGCAGACTGCTTTGTTAACATGCTCCGCGCTTCGGTGGCGTGGTATAGCGGCGAAGCCGCAAAAGCGCGACACTTACTGCGACGATCGATCGAGATGTGTAAACAAGCTCAGATGGGAATGCTGGCAACGTACTGTCAACGAAATCTCGGGCAGATAACCGATCGAGACGAGGAACGAAAGCTGGTCATGCTCGCGGACGAAGCGTTGGAAAAAGAAGGGGTTCGAGAACCCGATCGCTGGACGGCGGTTAGGCTTCCGGGCTTTCGTTTCGATCGCCAACCGTTAGTTTATCGATCTTACCTCAAAGTCGGATAAAAAATTCGCCGGCGTATGACGCTTCGCTCATCGCTTTTTTCGCGAGCGAAGCGCTTTACGCCGACGGATTTTTTGCAACGTTAAGGTCTAGCTTAGGTGTTCTAGAGGACTTGTTCGAAGTGGCCTATCTCGGGATAGCGCGACTCGATATTCGAGATCGTCTCAGTGCGTTGTGGTTTACAGTGCAAGGTCTCCTCCAGCACGGCTACCGTAACGTCTGCAACGATATCGATGCCGACTTTCCAATCGACAGTTCCGGTAAGGGGACCGCAGTCAAATAGTAGGGGTATGATACCCAGACAACTCACGCCTCGCGCTTCCATGACCTGCATTGCGGTTTGGCCTGCGTCGTTGGTTTGGCATAGATCGGTAACGGTCAAATGTCCCCCGCCGGTGATTCCCACGATCCGTTTACGCGGTGGCGACGCTTGATATGCGCCTGACTGGGAGCCATCGAACGGTATACCCGGAAAGTATATAATTCCGATTCCCGGACCTGCCGGAAAGAAAGGTAGAACCGCGTCGCTCAATCCGCTGACATATAGCGACGATTTGAGTGAAGAAGAAGGTTTGACGTCCATATTACCCGATAGCGCGATCACCACCTGAACGCCCGGCTTGTCTGTAAACTGTGCGAAGTTATACGCGCCCGCGCTATGACCCACCAAAGCGACGCGCGCCATGTCGGCTTGGCCGGCGAGAAAGGCCATATCACCCGTGGGATTGGCTATCGCGTTGATCTCGGCGTCGACCTCAGCGCTCAGCGTTTCAGATATCAACGGAATCGGAAGGCACGCCTCTACTTGATCGGTAAAGTACAGTTGAGGATGATTGGCTAGTAGTACGATGAATCCTCGGCTCGCCCAATGCGACGCCGGGGTCGCCGATGCCACGGAAAACGACGCAGTTCCGTGTACGAGTATAACGACGGGATAGGGACCGTGGGAGTCATCGATCGGCAAATCTCGATAGGTCTTCACAGAAACGTATTTGGTATCCGACTCAGGGACTTTGGCGAACTCCTCTGGGGGAAGAAGCGTTCGAATGTCGAAGAACACTTCCTCGGCGCCGATCTCGCTTCCGGCAGCGCCCGGATAGAGGATATCGACATTGGGAAGTGTGCTAAATTGAGTTGTCAAGTGTCCAACGGGCCACGGTCCGCGCTCGGTGGTATCACTCGGAACGGAAAGCAGTGTTGTCGCGTCGCAACCTACCGTTTCGTCCCCGTCGATAGCCTCGGAATCCTGCGCACCGCCGTCGGCGATGCTGCCGCCGACCGCCGCGGTACCGCCACCTTCCGCGGCACTGCCGCCGCCGACTGCCGCGGTAGCGCCGCTTTCCGCGGCACTGCCTCCGCTGATCGGTGCGGTACCACCGCCCATCGCGGCACTGCCGCCGCCGACCGGTTCGCTACCGCCGCTTTCGGCTATCGTGCCACCGCTGACTGCTACGGAACCAGCGTTTTGATTGGGTTCGGAAGAGTTTTTCGATCTACAGGCGAAGGCGGTAAAAGTTGTTGATACAAATAGACAAAGAAATAAGATTTTCATCGTAATTCCTCTATAAAACGAATAAACCGACCAGCTTTTATTCGTCTGACGACTCGAAAAGGGTTGTGTTTCGCGGGCGGTACCGGCCGCCTCAATTGGTCCAATTGGGATCCGTCGGTATCCAATTCCTAACAGAATCGCGCGCTTCTTAATAGAACCGAGGGGTCAATTAATAGAACCGAGGGGTCAAACTCGCGTGTCGTGATTTACGACAGACGCGTTGTTTCTCGAGCTCAAGGCGTCACGCCAGCGAGCTATCTTGATTCGGAGCGATCGGCCGCTCATCTGCCGAGCTGGAATCGACGGCGAGCTGTTTTTCTAACGCCGCCGCCAGCTCGCGAACACAAGGAGCGGAGAGCATCGTGAAGTGGTTTCCGGCGACTCGGATGAGAAGACTCTTTCCTTTAGCGAGCTTGAGCCATGTCTCTTCCCGATCCTGCACCGACCCCTTAAATGCTTCCCTCGCTTTTATATAGATTAGATCTCCCGAATAGGGTCGAGGCCGGTAGCGACGAAAGGCCGCTTCGTTCGCGCGAGCCGTCGCTAAAAGAGCGCCGCATTCGCGCAACGCCGCCGCCCGCGGAAAGGTCGCGAGATCGAACAAAACGCGCGCCGCGTGGTCAAGTTGTCGGCTGATTTCGAGGCGTCGAAAATGCTCTTGAGGGATTCCGAGCTTTTCTCCCAAAATAAGCGCGAGTCGATCGCTATCGGAGAGCGACGCGGGCATCTGCTCTACGCTGGTCGTATCCAACAACGCGAGTACGCCCGGCGGCCGTTCACGCTCGACGAGTTGACAAGCCATTTCGTATGCGATCGCGCCGCCCATCGAATGTCCCACTAACGCGATCGGCGTATCGATACCCCGTGCGCAAATCGCGTCGATATAGGACTCGGCCATTTTTTCCATGCTCGCCTCGTGCTCGGCTTCATGGTCGACAGCATGGTTTTGTATTCCGTAGATCGGCGCGCGCGTATTGAGTTGCTCGACCAAGGGAAGATAGTTATAGACGCAGCCGCTGATCGCGTGAACCAGGACCAGCGCTCCGAGGGTGCCGTCGCCCGGCTTTAACTCAATTAATGGCCCGTCGCGAGGTTGTATCGAAGCCGACCCGAGATCGGAGGCTTTCACGGCGGACCCGGCCTGTAAATAAGCCGCCAATCCCTCTATCGTCGGATAGCGTAAAAGCTCCGCGATCGATAGCAGATATCCGCTCCGCTCTTTCACCGCCGTCATCAGCTCCATCAACAACAAGGAATTACCCCCGAGTTTGAAGAAGTCATCGCCAATACTCACGTGCTCGCTCTTGAGCGTTTCACGCCACGCCTCGACCAATTGCGTTTCGAGCGGCGACCGCGGTAACACCAGCGATTGCCGCGCTTGCAAAGTACGCGGCTCGCGGTCACGGAGCGCGCGGCGATCGACCTTGCCGCTCGCGGTTAATGGAAGTCTATCAACCATAGTAATCGACGTCGGGATCATGTAGTCGGGCAAGCGGCTCGATAGCGCTTGTCGCAGAGCGAGCTCGCTCGCGGCGCGCCCGTCGGCCGGGGAGATATAGGCGCAGATGCGGCGGTCTCCGTTTGCGTATTCCCGCACCACCACCGCCGCTTGTTTGACGTCTTCAAGAGAGTGCAGCGTCGCTTCGATTTCGCCGGGCTCGATTCTATAGCCGCGGATCTTGACCTGGTCGTCCGATCGCCCGACGAATGCGATCTCGCCGTCATCCCGGTAACGCGCCTGATCACCACTTCGATAAAATAGGCCCACGTCCCGATGGTCGATAGCGACGGCAACAAAGCGCGCGGCGGTTTCTTGAGGGCGGTTGAGGTAACCGCGGGAAACGCAGGCTCCGCCGAGATAAAGCTCCCCGATTTCGCCGATTCCCACGGGGACCATGCGCTCATTCAAAATATAGATTTCAACGTTATCGATAGGACGACCGATGGGCGGCAGCGCGGGCCAGGCATCGGGTTTTCCTCGGAGGCGATGCTGCGTCACCACGTGGGTTTCGGACGGGCCGTATTGATTGTACAAGACGCAGTCGTCGATGGCGGAGAAAAACCGCGATATCGTTTGATCGATTTGCAACGCCTCTCCGGCAGTAATAACCTCCTTAAGCCGAGTGGGAACCACGCCGACCTGTTCCGCGGCTTTGGCCAGTTGCCGAAGCGCTACAAAGGGCAGAAAGACCCGCTCGATCGCGTGCCGATTGAGATCGGACAAAAGTTGAAACGGGTCGCGCCTGTGTTCCTCCGGCAATAGAACCAAATGCCCGCCGCTTGATAAGGTCGACGCGATTTCTTGGAACCAAACATCGAAGCCGAACGAGGAAAGCTGCAGCGTGCGCGAGCCGATTCCCATGCGTGAGTTACGATTCTGCCACTGGATTAAATTAGTCAACGGCTTATGGTGCATCAATACGCCCTTGGGCGTTCCCGTCGAGCCAGAAGTATAGACCACGTATGCCGGAGCGCCGGAGTCGACCTCCGCCGACAGCCGTTGGTCGCTGAACCGGTCTATTCCTTTTAGGACCTCTTCAAACAAGACCACCCGTGCCCCGCTGACAATCGGCGCGTTCGCCGACAGCTCGTCGGAAAGAACCAGCTTGACTCGCGCGTCGGACACGATATGCGCGAGCCTGTCAACCGGATTTTTGCGATCGAGCGGCACGTATCCCGCGCCGGCTTTAAGGATCGATAGCATCGCGCTGATCCGATCCATCGGGCTCGCCATATCGATCGCGACCAGGTCGCCGGGCTCGATTCCGCTCGACTGAAGAAAGCGCGCGACGCGATTCGCCATGCCATCGAGCTCGAGATAGCACAGCGTGTCGTCCAGAAAGGTCAGCGCGAGCGCCCGGGGCGTTTGATCGACTTGCCGCTCGAAAAGGCGTTGAATCGGCAGCTCCGCCAACGCGCGGGTTTGATCCCTATTCCAGGTATTAAGGACCAGGCGCTTTTCCCCATCGCTGAGCAAGCACAACTGCTCGAGGGGTGTATCCGGGGAAGTGGAAAAGACGGCGAGCGCACGCAGAAAACGATCGGCGATGCGCTCGACGGTTTGAGGCCGCAGAATATCCGTATTGTACTCAAAAACGCCATCGATCACGTCGACCCGTTCGCTGAGCTGCAGGCTGAGGTCGAACTTGCTCACGCCCAAATTAACCGAAAAAGGAGCGACGGTTATTCCTTCGAGAGTAAACGCGGCGAGCGAATGCTGGCGATAAATAAAACAGAGTTGAGCTAGCGGACTATACGCGGGCGAATATCGGACCCCGAGCGCGGCCGAGATTCGCGAGAACGGCACTTGCCGGTGCGCGACAGCGCTCATCAAGGCGCGGTGGATTCGGGTGACCGCCTGGGAAAACGTCGGATTGCCCTCGAGATTCACGCGACACGGGACGAGATCGACGAAACAGCCGACCAGCGACTCCCACGCTTGATGGGATCGATCGCTGGTTGGAATTCCGATACAGAAATCCTTAAGCTGAGTCAAACGAGAAACGACGGGGCTGAAGGCCGCCAGCAGAACCGCATGAACGGTGGTCCCCTGCCGCTGCGCGACGGCCCGAAGCGCACGTACGAGATCGCCCGGAAGCGAGAAACAAAGGTTCGAACCTTTATGGCTTTGCACCGGAGGCCGCTTTTGCTCGGATGACATCTCGATCAGATGCGGAACCCCTTGAAGTTGTTTTTTCCACCAGTCCAGAGCGTTGTCAGCCGTGATCGCGTAGGCTTCCGATTTGGTATATAAGGCGTATTGGCGATATTGAAAGCGAAGCGGCGTCAGCTCCGCTGACAGGCCGAGAGCTCGCGCGCGATAGCATTGCGAAAGCTCGGGCATGATCACGCGACCCAACGACCAATCGTCTGTGATAATATGATGGGCGCTGACAACCAGAAGGTGGTCCTCTTGATCCAGACGAATCAGGCCGTAGCGAAACAGGGGCCCGGTTGATAGATCAAAGGGTTTGCGACATTCGCGGATCGCCAGCGCGCGGGCCTCGGCTTCTCGCTCCGACGGCGCAAGTGAATCGAGCGTTAGGACAGGCAGCGGCCGCGGCGAGAAGGGCTGAACGACTTGACAGGGTTCTCCGTTGCTCTTTTCGAATACCGTTCGCAAGCTTTCGTGTCGTTCGATGAGATCGTTGAAAACGCCCTCGAGCGCCGACTCCAACAATGGTCCGGTTAGCCGAAAGACCACCTGCTCGTTATAGCTCTGGTTGGTGTTTTCGCGTTGCTCGAGAAACCAAAGCTGTTGCTGCGAAGGGGTCAGGGGATATCGCCGCTTCAGCTCGATCCCCGCGCCCGGCGGCATAGGGCCGATAGGTTCGATTTCCGCTCGCTGAGACTCGTTCGCGAACCAAGCGACGATCCCTTTGACCGTAGGCTCCTCCATAATCGTTTCGAGATCGACGCGTCGACCGAAGCGAATTTGCAACGCGTTTATTAAACGGATCAAGTCCAGCGACGTGGCTCCGGCGGTAAACAGATTCGTGTCGCCGGATAGCCCGTCGAGAAGGACGACTTCGTCGATAACGCGGATAACCTCCGCCTCGGTAACGCGCTTCGGCGCCTCAACGGCGGTCGCTGAACGATATGCCATCAGGCACAAATCCTCGAGCTCCGCCAGGGGCCGTCCGTTCGCATCCCAAAGCGTAATATCAAAGTGGATCCGGGCCTCTCGATCGGTCGCGAGCCTCGACGTTCTCGCCTCAACCCAAACCGTCTCGCACCCGGACCTAAAGATCGTCACTTTACCGAGATAAGCGGGGCGAGTCAGATCAAGCCGGTATCGCGTTTCGGCGTCGAGCTCTACGGTCGCGATCGAAACCACCTGAAGCGCCGAGCCGAGCAACACCGGATGAATGAGATAAGAAGCGAGATCCGTTTTCAAACGATCCGCTATTTCGACTCGCGCACGCGCTCCACCGGAGAGCAGCCACAACCGATTCACGACACGAAAGCTCGGCCCGCAAGCGAGACCCAACGCCTCAAGCCGTTGGTAGGTCGCCTCCTTTGTAAGCGACCGCTGACGCGCATCCTCGGAAAAAGGCGTCATGGGCATGGGCGCATCCCGAGCTCCGATCTCGATTTCGAAGCGGCCGCTGAGATGGCGTCTACCGTGCTCCGCCGGACGATCGAGATCTCTGCTCACGATTTGAAAGCGTTGATCGCGCGGCGCTATTTGTAGGTGAATGAGCCGACCCTTACCCCGCACGATAGGCTGATGAAAATAGATCTCCTTCAACGCCAGACCTTCCACGGTCGGCGCGTTGTCCCTCAATGCCGCGAAGACCATTTCCAAACAGGCCGAGAAGGGGAATTCAACCTCTCCGTCCACGACCCATTCGTCTAAAAACGGGAGCGCGTCGGCCGTGAAATCGAATTCGAATTCGGTGGTATCCACTATTTCTTCACCCTTTCTGCGCCACGCTAGACCACCAAGTCAAAAAATTGAACTACGCGTGAGCCGCCGAGAGCGCGAGCCGTTTCGGGTCTATGTAGCCGAACGAGGCGAAATCTCACCGCATTCGGGACGGCCAATATCGCTGATCGAAAAACGCTTGCGCTCGCACGAGCGATAGCCGGGAGCGAGGGCGCTTGGCCGCTGAATTCCGCGATTTTTTGCGGTTTTAAGGCAAAGGCGACTTCACACCTGGGTCATTTACCACTTCTTTTGGGGGAGCTTTTGTTTTTGTCCAAAACCGCTTGAATCAATAAACGGGGTCTAGGCCAAAAGAGCCGGGAGCACAAACAATTCGAATTGTACCTCTCGAATATCTTATAAATATGTCAACGTTCTGACAATATTGTCACAAACCGATTTTTGTTCCTGTTCTGCTAGCGCAAAAAAAAACCTACCAGTCTTCGTTCGACGTGCGATATTGCCCCGAGTTGATTACAAAAACCGACATACAATATATTATCGCACCCGGTTTGTAAATAATAAAAACGCTTTATGAATGACCCTTTCGGCCAAAGGATAAAGCATCTATCGCAGCTTCTGTCTTGGCAGTCGCGGAAGCGTGCTGATCAGGCCGCCTATAGATTTATTAACTTCGAGGGCGGAGACGAAACCAGGGTTACGTACGCGGAGCTGGATCGACAAGCGCGGGCGATCGCGTGTGACTTACAGCAAAAGGGTTTAAGCGGTAAGAGGGTGCTTTTACTCTATCCACCCGGGTTGGATTACGTCACCGGACTATTCGCTTGTTTTTACGCGAACGCCGTGGCCGTTCCCGCGTATCCGCCGAGTATTTCGCGGCCGGATCGAACGATGGCGCGAATTACCGCTATTATAAAAGACGCGAGCATCGAGGCTGCTTTAACCAACCGCGCCATCGTCGATTCGATTACCGAGTTCGAACAGAGGTTTGTAAAAGGCGAATCGCCGCGCTTGCTCGCTACCGATATTCTGGACCCGAGCCTATCGAGTCACTGGTCGGGGGCTGAGGCCGATGAAAATAGCCTCGCACTGTTACAATACACCTCCGGGTCTACGGGAAGACCAAAAGGCGTCGTCCTGACCCACGGAAATATCCTTCGCAACCAAGAGATGATCTACGAGCGCAGTTTTCGCGAGGGAGAGAATCTCGTCGTCAGTTGGCTCCCCCCCTATCACGATATGGGTCTTATCGGCGGAATTCTGCATGCCTGCTACGCCGGGGCGACTTGTTGCTTGATGTCGCCGCAAGCCTTTTTGCGCAAGCCGATTCGCTGGCTGAAAACGATATCCGATTATCGAGCCACCTATTCGTTGGCGCCGAACTTCGCGCTCGACTTTGTCGTTCGCCGAACCAGCGAGGCGCAGCGCGAAGGCTTGGATCTCTCCAGTTGGAAGGTCTGCTACAACGGTTCTGAGCCTATTTCAGCAAAGGTAGTAGAGGCGTTTATCAGCACCTTTGAGCCTTACGGATTGAAGCGCGAGGTCATCTATCCCTGTTATGGTATGGCCGAGGCGACGCTCTTTATTTCGGGAGGCGAGGTCGAGTCGGCGCCCCTGGCGCGCTCGTTTGACGCTGACGCGCTCGAACGCGGTCTGGTCTCAGCGCCGCCTCGGCGAGGATGCCGAGCTCGAGCGCTGGTCAGTTGCGGGAGACCGGCGCGGCAAACAGAGCTACGCATCGTCGATCCGGATACCTGCATGGAGTGCGCACCGGATCGCGTCGGCGAGATTTGGGTGAAAAGCCCGTCCGTTGCGCTCGGCTATTGGCGCAGGCCGGAGGAAAGCGCGGAGGCGTTTAATGCGAGGATACAACCATGTCATGAGGGGACCTTTTTACGTACGGGCGACCTGGGCGTGTTGATCGACGGCGAGCTCTATATCACCGGTCGTCTAAAGGATTTGATCATTGTCCGCGGTCTGAATTACTATCCCCATGATATTGAACATACCGTTCAGGAGCAGCACCCTGCCTTGTGTCGAGACGCGGGAGCGGTCTTCGGCATCGATCTAAACGGCCGAGAAGCATTGGTCGTGGTTCAGGAGCTGGATAGGCGGCAAGCGTATGAAATCGACGCGCTATATTCCGAGGTTCTACGCGCGATCGGCGTTGAGCATAAATTGGCGCCCTACGAGATCGTACTGATCAAACGGGGAAGCATTCTCAAGACTTCGAGCGGTAAGATCCAACGAAAGGCGGTTCGGGAGGCCTATCTAACCGGCGCGCTCGAGGTCGTGGATCGGTGGCGCGCCCATGAGGATTCTCGCGGGCCGCGGAGCGATGAGCGCGACGTAAGCGTTCAGGGGTCAAACAAGTCGGCGGCCAATTCACCTGATAAACCGAGCGCGCCCGAAGGGCCGGCGAGGATGGTACTTGCTGTACCTGACGAGCCGGTCCGAGGACGAAAGCCGGTTTTTCGGGATGAATCGGCCGCCGTCGTAGCCAAACAGCACTACCCCCCTGAACAGTTGCAGCGCCACGATCACCCGCCGAATGAGGTACTGCCACACGATAAAGTCGCAAGCGAGGCATACAGCAGTGAGGAGAGGGCGGAAAACAACGGGTTCGGCAAAGACTTTTCAGCGCAACAGGCCGCTTTGTATATACGGCGAGCCTTTGCCGAGATCGCCGGGTTAGCGATCGATCGCGTTAATACCAACGAGCCGCTCGCTCGTTACGGCCTTGATTCTATTCTCGCGGTCGATCTCGCCCGCCGTTTGCAACTCTGGACCGGGCGTCATATCGACGCCGACATTTTCTACGATTTTCCCACGATCGATGAGGTTGCGCGGCACTTGGCGGGCGATTACCTCGGGCCGCATTCGATCGACCGCGCCGACGCGCCAGCGCCCGAGAGTAGCGTTCGCGGTTGCGCTAACGAGCCGATCGCGATAGTCGGAATGTCCTGTCGCTTCCCGGACGCGAAAGATATCGACTCGTATTGGAACCTTCTCAGATACGGTTTGGACGCGGTTCGTGAGGTTCCCGCGGACCGCTGGGATGTAGAGGCGTTTTACCATCCTCACGGTCGGCAACCGGGAAAAATGAATACCCGCTGGGGAGGATTCCTGGAGCGCGTCGATGAGTTCGATGCAGATTTTTTTAATATCCCTACTCGCGAAGCCGTGAATATGGATCCGCAGCAACGCCTGCTGTTAGAGGTCGTTTGGGAGGCCTTGGAAAGAGCCTGCATCGCGCCCGGATCTCTCGCGGGAAGCGACGGCGGGGTCTTTATCGGCATCTCGAGCAGCGACTATCCTCGCCTTTACCCTGAAGACTGTGCTCTCGTCGACGCCTATTACGCCACGGGCAATGCCCATAGCATCGCCGCCAATCGAATCTCGTACCTTTTAGATCTTCGCGGGCCGAGCATGGCGATCGATACAGCCTGCTCCTCCTCTCTCGCCGCGCTACACACCGCGATTCGAAGCCTGAGAGCCGGAGAGTGCGGCCTGGCCGTGGTCGGCGCGGTGAATCTAATCCTTTCGCCGGAGTCGATGATCGGATTTTCCCACGCGGGGAGCTTATCGCCGGATGGATGTTGCAGGACGTTCGACGCCTCAGCCAACGGCTTCGCTCTTTCCGAGGGCGCGGGCGCGCTGATCCTCAAACCGCTATCTCAAGCCGTGAAGGACGGCGACTCGATCTGCGCCTTGGTCCTGGGTAGCGCGCTGACTCACGACGGTCGCAGTAACGGCATGAGCGCGCCGCGAGGACCGGCGCAACAACGCGCAATCCGTCTCGCGCTGCAGGACGCGGGCGTTAGACCTAATCAGGTCGGCTACGTGGAAGCACACGGAAGCGGCACCTTGATAGGCGACGCCATCGAGCTGAAGGCGCTTGGAACTCTTCTCAACCAGGAGCGTTCCGCCGATCAGCCGTGCTGGGTGGCATCGGTGAAGACCAATTTCGGCAGTATGGAGGCCGCGTCCGGAATGGCGGCTGTGATAAAAACGGTTTTAGCGTTTCAGCACCATGAGTTGCCGCCCCACCTCCATTTACGAGAGGTCAACCCGGATATTCCTCTGGCGATGCTGGGGCTAAAAATTCCCGTGACCTCGACGCCGTGGCCGAAGGCAGACAGAGCGCGGATCGCGGGTGTCAGCTCGTTTGCTTTCGGCGGTGCAAACGCTCACGTTATCCTACGGGAAGCGCCTTCTACCCTTCGCGCCGCTCGCGAAAACCGGATAACCGTCGACCGTCCATTTCACCTGCTCTCTCTTTCCGCGAAAGACCCGAACGCATTAAAACTGCTCGCTTACGCTGTCTCAAACCAAGTGGGCAAGCATTCTTTGGCCGATTTGTGCTTTTCCGCTAACACCGGCCGCGACCATTTTGAATACCGCTTGGCCGTCGTATCGGACGACGCCGAGCAGCTCTATGGCCGCCTACGCGATTTTATCGAAAGCGATAGGCCTCAAGAGGCCGTGCTTCGGCGAGACCGATCCAAGCAAACCAAGGGGCCGGTTTGGCTGTTCGCTGGAGAGCTAGAGTTACCGGATTGTTGCGGTCGACAGTTACTGCGCGTCGAGCCGAGACTTCGCAGCGCCTTAGGCGAAACGGACGAAATCGTTAAGCAGTACCTGGGAGAGTCGATAGTCGAGGCGTTCGGGTCGACGCAAAGCGCGATAGCGCCGATTTCTCCCGTCATCGTGGCGGTTTTCGCTTTTGCGTTCGCGGATGCGTTGGCGGATTTGTGGAGGTCCTGGGGGTTGACGCCGATAGCGGTTATGGGTCACGGCGTAGGAGAATTCGCCGCGGCGCATCAAGCCGGGGTTATCTCCAAGCGGGAGGCTATCGTGCTGGCGTGTCGATACGCTTACGCGCGTTTCGACGCGAAGGAGCCCGTCGCTCTAAAAGCGGCCGTTCGACCCATCGAACCTAAGCCCGCTCGTGTGACTTTTATCAGCACCGAGACCGAATATTGCTATCGCGAGGGACAAGCTCCGGCCAAGGGTTGTTGGAATAACGACTTTCGGCAGACTGTATCCTATGACAGCATCTATAGCTGGCTGAAGCGCGTGCAACCCTGTTTTGTCCAGCAGACCTGGGCCAACCCGATTGGGAATGAGCTGTCAGGTCAACTGATCGATCTGCAAATCGCCACGGCGCTTTTACCCGAATATTCCGAGTGCGAGTCCCTATTGCTCAGCCTTGCCACCCATTACGTCAACGGTTTTTACGTCGACTGGGTCGGTTTCGACCAACCCTTTGTTCGCACCAGGGTGGCATTACCCACCTATCCCTTTCAACGCCAACGTTATTGGCTAGCCGTATCCGAGAGGTCTCGTCCTTCCTCGATTTCACGTCCTTCTACCGTAACCAGCTCGCACCCGTTGATTCACCGGAGCAGCAGCCGCCCGATATCCCAGTTACGACCAACGGAGCTAGCAAGAGAGACGCAAAACGAAGAACCGAGCGCGGACAAGGCAAGCGGTTGAAGTATCTGATCATTTGTCTAGTTAAGCGTTTGTAAAGGGCCTTTTTCAGCGAAGGCCGGTGGCGGGCGAGGGGATATAGAACCGGAGCAGCGGAAAGCGCGCGGGGGATTGCCGCGTTTGGCGGTTTTGAGTCGGATAAGGCCTTGTTCCGGAGTCTTGATGCCTAGGTATAAGCGAAGAGATAGAAGTCGGCGGCAACTCCGCTAATTCATAACCGTAACCGCTCGGTTACAAAGCGAAGAGAAGCGGTGGTCGTACCGGCTTATATAAGTCGTTATCTCGCGAAACAACCGCCCCGTTTCACCCGCGGCGAAATTCGACCTCGCTTCGGTTTAAGCGAAATCTAAATCCGAGTTGCGTTATCACCAGAGAGAGGAGAAAAAAAGAGCCGACCATAAAAAAAAGTTATTTCCACAGACAATAACAATACACATCAGATAGAAACTAATGTATTAGTTCATCCGATCTGTACGCATCCCGGTTGGCGCCCTATGCCTGGACGAGAGGCACGGTACAGAGGGAGATAAGCAATGCTATCAGGATTTTTCGTTCGACGCGGACTGATTTTTATACCGATTTTCTTACTAATCGCGGTGTTTATCGGGTGTGGGATGATGAGCGTGCTGGTAGATGAGGAGGATGCGGGAGAAGAGATTTCGGATGCGGAGAGTTCGAGCGACGCTTCCAAATCCGACGCGGATGGTACCCGGGACAGTTGCGGAGACGGGATCATACAGGGAAGACTCGGAGAGGTTTGCGACGGCGAAAACCTCGGGGGGGCGACCTGTCGTTCACTCGGCAAGGGTACGGGTTTGCTTCGTTGTACCGGTAATTGCGAATTCGACCTGTCTATGTGCACCAGCGGCGACATACCCGGCGACGGTGGCGTAATTCGCGACGGTGGGACTTCGTGGTTCGGCGACGGCGGGTCTCGATGGTTCCGCGACGGCGGGCAGATTATTTTTTAGGGCACGGGCCGGTTGCTTCTTAAAAAGAAGTAGCGCCCCGAGGAGGGACCCTGGGAGCGACGGCGTTTTTTACCTTAACGTTGCGAAAACTCCGTCGGCGTAAACCGCTTTCGCTCGCGAAAAAATAGCGCGAACTAAGGGCGTGCTCACTTTTTTTGAACCTCACTTAGGGTGCACAAAGCTCGGGTCCAAAAAAAAAGTTCCGCGCGCCCTGATTTCATCGCTTTTTTAGCGTTTCCGCTCGACGTTTTTTGCAACGTTAAGGTTGACTCTGTTTTTTCGCGTTACGTTTTTTCGAAACCGAGAAGACATCGTTCTCGCGTTACGACGCTAGCTTTTTCCGGTGATAGACGCGAGTTTTGTAAAGTTGTTAAAGTAATAGCTCAACTTCTCCGGTGATAGTTGGTTGTGGGAATAGGCGGCCTTGTCGGAATAGAAGCTTTCCGTGCTGATCGAGCGATAAAAACCCGCATCGAGCTTGCCCTCGGCTACCAGCGTTTCGTAAAGGCTGGTGCCGGGGTAGGGACAAAAAACCGATAAAAGCACCCAATCCGGAGCGATCGCGCGGCACAAGTCGATGGATTGCCGAAGCTCGGCTTCTGATTCGTCGGGCAAGCCGATCATGAACGTGGTGACGATTTTCATGCGGTGTTTTTTCAGCATGGCGACCTTCTCGAGAATTTCGCGGTTGCTGATCCGCTTGTTGAGCAACCGGCTTCGGACCTCTTCGTTTCCACATTCGATCCCGACGTGAACGCGAAAGCAACCGCCTCTGCGAAGGCTGGAGATAATCGCTTCGTCTAGATTGTTTATATGAGCGTTACACCAGAAAGGCAGCCCGATCGATCGGCGAAACTCTCTAGCGAATTGCTCAAGCCACGGCTCATCGAGGGTGAAAATGTCATCGTGAAACCCGACAATACCGCTATAGTCGTAGCGCTTCGTCACGCTTTGGATTTCCCGAATCACGTTCTCTATCGATCGCCTGCGAATGCGAGCTTTTGAGTTGTTTATCCTTCGTAACAACGGATTGATACAATAACGACAGGCGTACACACATCCGCGGGAGGTCAAGAACTCAAACCCCATGAGGCGAATCGCGCGGTTGCCTAACATTTCCTTATAAGGAAAACAATCGCGATCAGGAAAGGGTAGGGCGTCCAAGTCCGCTTCGCAATAGCCGGTGTCATTTCGGATGACGCGCCCGCCGCGTTTGAACCAAATATTCGCGATGCCCTCGAATGCTTCGCCGCGCTCGATTCTCTGCGCGACAATCAGCGCGCTGTTTTCGCCTTCTCCGATGCACACGCCGGTAACTCCTTCAAGCGCGACCAGCTCGTCGGGACAGCTCGTGGCGTGCGGTCCGCCGACAAAAACCGGTACGTTTAGACGAACCCATCGAGCGCGCAGCTCGCTTTCGAATAGCGCGTATTGATTGGTCGTGAGATAGACGAACAAAGCATTCGGGCGGTAGCCGGAAAGCCTATCGAAGTCCCGTTCCAATCCGGACGAGATGGTGAACAGGCGGGTTTGATGCCCCCCGTTTTTTAGGACCGATGAGACGTAGGCGAGCGCGTGGTTGAATCCGAGGTAGTTTGCCGTATCGGTTTTGGGGATGAGATTGACAAGCGCAATGCGTAACACGACTCTTTCCTTCGGGGCTTTTGCAACGCTGTTTTATTTCCGGCGCAAAACCGGTGATGCGAGGCGGCCTGATGGCTAAACCCAGCTATACTAGTACGCCATGCCGGATCTTCAATTGACCTATTTCGGGATTTTACGCGCGCCCACGAGCTGGGCCAAGGTGGGTCGCGAAATGGTCAGCGCGCTTATCGACCTCGGCGTCGACCTCAATCTCTTTGAGCGCAAAGGCTTCCTTTATAATCCGGATATAGCCTTGCCGCTCGCGTTGCAGCAGCGGATTACGCGGACATTCCGCGATGACATTGTTTTCACCTTTGAGCACCCCGGGACCTATCGCTACCTGCGGGGCTTATTTAAGGTCGGGATGTTGACCTATGAGAGCACGGTGGTTCCGCCTCGATGGGTTGAGAACGCGCGGCGCTTTTTGGATCTGCTGTTGCTGCCATCCGGCTTTTGCCGAGAGCTATTCCTCCAGGCCGG
Source organism: Deltaproteobacteria bacterium (assembly GCA_016929805.1). Taxonomy (GTDB): domain Bacteria; phylum Myxococcota_A; class Polyangia; order Polyangiales; family JAFGIB01; genus JAFGIB01. Next base: position 26,728 of record JAFGIB010000204.1, read on the forward strand.
TCTCGCGCCGGACAAGACTCTGGTTTTACCTTACGGATATCGGCCGGATATATACTACAAAAGAGCGTCAGGCGATTCGCCGAGAGAAGAGAAGCCTTATCGCTTTCTCACCGTGGCCTCGCCGCATAAACGAGAGGGCCTTGATGTGCTGCTCAAGGCGTACGCGGGAGCGTTTTCCGCGCGCGACGAGGTGGTTCTCGTGATCAAGCTAAACTACCTACCCAAGGCGAGAAGCAAAGCCTTTGAGCAACCGGAGTTGTTGCGCTTGATCGACGACCTGAAATCGAGGCCCGACGCGCCGCGAATAAGCGTTTTGACGCGGTTTTTAAGCGAGAACTCCCTGGCGAATCTCTACCGTTCCGCCTCTTGTTTTGTCTCCGCGACGCGCGGCGAGGGATTCGGCATGGCGTGCTTGGAGGCCTTGGCCTGCGGGCTGCCGATTATCGTGACCGGCTGGGGAGGACAGCTCGATTTTTTATCTCCCGAAAACGCGCGATTGGTAAGGTATCATCTGCGAAAGGCAAAAGAGATCCAATACGACTGTCAAGACGCCGGCGCGCTCATCGCCGAGCCGGATCTCGGGGACTTGGCCGAGCGCATGCGCGCGGCGTTTGAAGAGAGAAATTTCGGCGCGACGGCGCAAAAAGAAAAACAAGAGAGCGAGCTCGAGGCGTTCACCTGGCGCAAGATAGCCGAAAGGTTTGTCGAAATCGTCAGCAGTCGATGACTACAGGTCGAGATCTTCAATCCCCTTGCTCCGCGAAAAGTAACCGTGAGGCGCCCACCTTACATCCAGCATCTCGAATTCTGGATTCTCAACAAGCGGTCGAGGCTCAAATCGTTGGCGATATTTCCACAGATCAAGATTCATCGTCAACCGGCACGGACTTGGCGTCCGAGCACTCGTCAGAACGGGCGAGGTCAGAACAAGACGGCAAGAGCTTGAAGATCAAAACTATAAAAACGAAAACGACTTTCGACTGATAGTTTTTGGTCTGTTTATGGATTATTATCTCGATCCGAGCGAAGGTCTTCACTTTGCAATAGCATTTGGGCTTGCCGATATCGAACCGCCGGAATATCCCGACGTAGAAGATGAACTCGGTTTTTTTTATCGGCCTCGTTGGGTTACGAGTTCTTTATCGCTCCGCGATGGAGTGTTGGACCGATGTTTCGACTGCATTTTATTTCCTATGAGGACGAGGTCATCGATCGGCTATTTGTGCTCGACGAAAAACGCGACAAACAAGAAGAGCTTCAAGGCCATCGCTCCGCCAAGAACAAAAAGGGCAAGACTCAAACCAAGAAAAAAGCCGGCAAGAAGAAAGTGACTGATCAGAACGAGTTGGGCTTTGGAAAGAAGCGGACATAAAAGTGACTTCGAGTATGCGTAACTATTTGAAATCACTAAATTTGCAACAGGACATATTTTAGGTCAGAATTGTTGTCATGACACGCGAATACGAAACCACGCATCCCTGGCTGCGATTCAGCGTCGACCTGAACAACATCTCGCCGGAATTCTGGATGCTCCTAGGAGAAGTTCGCTCGAAGTGCGAGCATATTAGAGGCGTTCCGCTGCGGACCGAAACAGCGCAACGCCTGCATAACGTTTTTCTGGCAAAAGGGGTGCTAGCGACTACCGCGATCGAAGGAAACACCCTGTCGCTCGAACAGGTGCAAGATCACCTGGAAGGAAAGCTGCGGCTGCCGCCGTCCAAGGCCTATCTGCAAACCGAGATCGATAACATCCTAAAGCTTACCAACACCATATTCGCTGAATTGAAAAATACACCTGAAGGACGTCTTCTCTCTCCCGATGTCATTAAACTATATAATCGACAGGTTCTCGAAAGATTACCCTTGGACGAGGATGTTATAGCCGGGGAGATTCGAAAGCACAACGTCGGCGTCGGACGCTATCGGGGTTCGCCTGCCGAGGATTGCGACTATCTACTAAAAAGGCTCTGCGATTGGATTAACTCTGATGCTTTTAATAAACCCGAATACGGAATCGCGCTGGATGTGATTAAAGCGGTGCTGGCGCATCTCTATCTCGCCTGGATCCATCCCTTTGGCGATGGCAACGGCCGTACCGCGCGCATCGTCGAGTTTCATATCCTTGCGGCGGCGGGTGTACCCACGCCCGCTTGTCACCTCTTAAGCAACCACTACAACGAAACGCGAACCGAGTATTACCGGCAACTCGATCAGGCTAGCCGTTCGGGCGGCGATATTCGCGCGTTTCTTCGGTACACCGTGCAAGGTTTCGTGGATCAACTCAAGGAACAACTCGATTACATCCGCGTGGAGCAGTGGGACGTGACCTGGCGTAACTTCGTGCACGAAAACTTCCGTCCTCATGCAACCCAAACCGCTAAGCGCCAGCGCGATTTGGTATTGGATCTATCGAGAACGAAAAGCTCCGAATGGGTTCGGCGCGTCGACATCGCGGAATTAACCCCAAGGCTCGCGGCAGCATACGCGAATAAAACCGCCAAAACACTCGTTCGTGATATCAATGCTCTGCAACAGATGGGGTTGGTGAAAACCCGGTCGGGAAAGGTGCGGGCTTATCGCGAACTGATTTTGGCGTTCTTGCCGGAAAGCGTTTCAACTGAAGAATCGGGGGAAGACAATGAAGGAACTTCAGCCGCGTAACCACATCGTTGAGGCACTGTTTGCTGATCTCGTTGGTTGCGCCGAACCGGTTCGATTACTCTGTCGGATGATCTGCGAGAAGGCCGCGAAGCTCAACTGTCCGAATAGCGATCCGAAGTGCGAGCGAGATTGCGAGCGGATGACGCAGCTTGCATCATGCGGCCGACAGATGGAGGAGTTTTTGCGATGTATTAGCGATAAACCGCTGACGGATTGGCAATGCGGCGACGACGGGGAAGCGTCGGTTAAGGACGGTGTTTGCGATGAGATACAAGCCGCGACGGTAGAGTGCGCGAGTCGTTTTTAGCGTCAGCGGGAATTTTTCCGTTTCTGTTGTGACTTAACGGTCAACAAATTCAACCCCGGCATCTTGCGCGCTCTCCATACACAGATAGATCCTGCGCTCGTCGATTCCGGCCTCGAGGCAGAGCGTTTTTATCTTGTTTAGCAACCACAAGCGCGTCGGGCGGTTGTAGCTGATTTTATTATCAAAGCCTTTGACGAATTCAGCGGCCAGAAGCTTTGAATCGGGGTAGTTGGCTTTGATTTGCTGAAACACCTGTCTGCTGAAACGCACCACGCCGAGAGACAGGTACTCGAGCTTCGAGGGAGAAATGCTTTCGAGCAGCTCTTTCAGCAACGCGCGATAGGCATGCTCGATGTCGCGTTGATAAATAATAGGGTCGAAATGAACGGCGACCGGGTGCCCGCCACGCGCCAGCGTACCGAGCGCTCGGATGCGCGAGGCCAGCGGGGGCGTGTTAAGTTCGTATTGCTCAATCCATTTCTGAGGCGAGAGCGTGAATGACGCCACGATGTTGGGGCGCGGTTCGAGCCCTAAAAGCGTTTTGATATTCGTCGACTTGGTTCTGAGCTCCAAGCTCGCCCGAGACAGGTTGCCGAACAGCTCAAAGAGGAATTCAAGCCCGCTTGAAACCGCCGGTAGAGCCAGCGAATCGCTGTACTCACCCGCGTGAAACCAGGCTCTTTCGCCGTTCGAGAGCGCGCGCGTCGCCGTTTCGATTTCCGAGGAGAAATCCTCGAAGTTGAGAAAGAGAACGATATCGGGAGAGTTGAAGTAGCCTTGAAGATAGCAATAGGCGCACTCGTGGATGCAGTTATAGGCGTGCATAAGTAGATAATGCGGCCCTTCGCCAAGGCCGTAGAACGCGGGTGATTCTCGGATCTTCTTTCCCTTTTTACTCCCGAGAAGGAGCGCGAGGTCGCGTCTTTTGAGCAAATAGGGTTTTCGCACGCGCTCAAATACATCGCTGATCCGCTCGATCGTCGAAACCGGTACGCCTTGATAGCGGTCCAGTATCTCTTGTACGCGAGCGCTGTCGCGAATCTCCTGTTCGACGAATATACGGCTAAACATCGAGCTTGCCGTTCAGCAGCGCGTGAATTTCGTTCAAGGATACGGCGTTCAACGCCTCGACAAGGCGGCGCAGCGATTCGGCGTTGTCGACGCGGGCCGAAAGTGTGATCGAGTCATCCTGAAACCCCTCGGCGAAGTGCGCCGAACATCCGGCGTCGGTCAAAGGTTTGGTGAGGTCGGCCAGCCGCTTTCGAATCACCGCGTTCAGCGGATTCAAAAGGTCCCCGAGTCGGTTTAAAAGCTCGCCGGTCCGAGCTTTCGCCGAGCATTTCGCGGACGCGATTTCTTCTAAGTCGATGCGTTTCCAAATCTCTTGCTCGGAACCGAGCTTGATCCTGAGACCTTCCATGAGAGCCCGGTATCGCCGCTTTTGGGAGGTGGTAAAATAGAAGCGCTCGCCGAGCGCGATCGCGTGCGCCTCCTTTTGCCTTGGGGGCGCAGCCTGGCGCAGCCCGAAAAACTCAAAGAGCCTGTCGCTGTAGTATTGACCTTGTTCTTTCGCGGCCTCGAAGAGATCCGCTTGTCCCTTTCCCACGCGGTCGGAAATCAGCTTGTAAGAGAAAAAAGGCAAGTTGAAGAGAGCACAGACCGAGGCGATGGCCCAGGCCTCGCGGTCGACGCACGATGCGAAGTTAATCAGTCTATTAGCCTCGTCGGGCTCGACCGCTCGATAGTTCACGCTGACGCAATCGCGAGCCCGAGCGTCTTCAAAGCTCGCGGTGGGAAAAGAACGAAACTGCATCGAGCCGTTTTGTTCGGCATAGCAGACGCGAACGGGATAGATCTCTCCCAGCGACAGCGAATCGTCTAACGCGCCCGCGATCCCCAAGTTAATCACGCTTTCGATCTCCTCACCTAGGCCGCCGCACACCGCGGCCACCCTTTCGGTGGCGTTTTGTAGCCCCTCTCCGGTGACGAGCAAAAAGCCGTCATCGATTTGATATAAGCCCGAAAGCGGAAAGTCGACCGTCCTGGCGTGTTTCTTTTTTAGGAACCGGCTCGCTTCACCGCGATGGGCAAATGTCAATAAGATCATAGGTTATCGTTCCAGCTTTGAAAGAGAGAGGCTTTTGTCGCCGCGGCCGCATCTTGGGCTCGGTCTCGTGTTGTCAATCCAACTCATACAGCAACAACCTCATCGAACGTGGGCCTAGACTCGCGTACGCTCCCTGCAAAGGGCGCGGATTGCGCTCGGAGCTGAGCGCATCGGTCCACCTTCCTTTGAGCGAAAACCGCGGCAGCGCGAATCCAACCTCGTGGTCCTCGGCGTTGAGCAGTAGAAAGAAGGAAAATGGTTCCGCGCTCCCGTCGGAGGTCGCGCGGCCGCCCGCCGAGCCGCCGCTCAGCAATACGCCCAACACGCGACGCTTGGGGTCGCGCCACTCTTTTTCCGTCATTTCACTGCCGACCGGCCTGAGCCAGGCCAGGTCTTTTTCGCCGGTGGAGGGTATCTTTTCCCCGGAAAAAAAATCTTGCCGGAGAAAGAAAGCACAGCGGCGGCGAATCGCGAACAGCCTGCGAACGAAGTCGAGCAGACTTTGCCGGTCGGCTTCCAGATGCCAGTCGACCCAGCTCAGCTCGTTGTCCTGACAATAGGCGTTATTATTTCCCCTTTGCGTTCTTCCCATCTCGTCACCCTGAAGGATCATCGGCACGCCGTGTGAGAACGCGAGCGTGGCCAGGAAATTTTTAACCATTTGGTCACGAGATCGATCGATCTCCGGATCGTCCGTCGGCCCTTCTCGGCCGAAGTTGCGGCTGAGGTTGTCGTTCCGACCGTCGCGGTTCTGTTCTTTGTTGGCCTCGTTGTGTTTCTCGTTGTAGCTCACTAGGTCCCGCAGCGTAAACCCGTCGTGGCAAGTGATGTAGTTGATGCCCGCCTGGGCTTTTTTGCCCTGCGACTCGAATAGGTCGCTGCTTCCCGAAATTCGCGTTGCCAGCTCGCCGACTTGACCCGGGTCGCCCCGCCAGAAGCGCCGCACAGCGTCCCGGTACTTGTCGTTCCACTCGCTCATGCCCCGCGGCATTCTACCCAGGCAATACCCATTCGGCCCGAGGTCCCAGGGCTCGGCGATCAACTTAACGCGAGACAAAATCGGGTCTTGAACCAGCGAGGCAAAGAGATTTTCCTGACTGACCTTTCCGCTCTGATCGCGCGTTAAGGTGTTCGCTAGGTCGAACCGGAAACCGTCGACGTGCATCTCCTCTACCCAATAGCGGAGGCTATCGGCGATCAAACGTTGAACCCGCGGGTGAGCGGCGTTCAGCGTGTTGCCGCATCCCGTGTAGTTCACGTATTTAGAAAGGTCGTCGGGGTCGAGCCGGTAGTAGACCGAATTGTCGAGGCCTCGCAGAAAGAGCGTAGGTCCGTAACGGTCGCTCTCTCCCGTATGGTTATAAACCACGTCGAGGATCACCTCGATGCCGGCCTTATGGAGCTGTCGCACCATGGTCTTGAACTCGAAGACCTCCTGGCCCTTAGCACAAGAGAAACGATCGTCCGGGGCGAAAAAGCCTACGGTGTTGTACCCCCAGTAGTTGGTCAGTCCGAGATCGGTAAGGCGGCGTTCGTTTACGGACTTGTGGACCGGTAAAAGCTCTACCGCGGTCACGCCGATGTCGCGTAGATGGTCGATCGTCGGCTGGCTGCACAGTCCCAAATAAGTTCCCCTGAGCTCTTGCGGCAACCCCGGATGTCTCTTCGTCAATCCTTTGACATGGCATTCGTAGATAACAGTCCGTTCCCAGGGAACGCGGGGCGGCGAGTCGTTCTGCCAATCGAATCTCGAATCGACGATGATCGCGCGAGGGGCAAAGGGGGCGCTATCCTTGTGGTTGGCAGAAAGCTCGATATTTTTGCGCGTCGGGTCATAGTCCAAAAGCGCATCGTTCCACCCTCGGGGACCGGATACGGCTTTAGCATAAGGATCGAGCAGCAGTTTGGTCGGATTGAAGCGATGGCCGTCTCGCGGCCGAAACGGGCCGTAGGCCCGAAAGCCATACGCGCGTCCCGGCCCTACCCCGGGTAGATAGCAGCTCCAAACCTCGGATTCGGACCTGGCGAGGTGAACGCGCTTTGACTCCCGAGCGCTTTGTGTCGAGTCAAACAAGCAGAGATCAACGGCCTCGGCGTGTGAGGAAAAAACCGCGAAGTTGGTCCCTATTCCATCCCAAATCGCGCCTAACTGGTTTGCTTTTCCATATTCCACTCGCATCTAGTCTACTCCTACTGTTGATCTCGCGGCCGGAGTATAGAATAAGGCGGCGATAAAAATAAGGACAACCGTTCAGGGGGTCCGCTGAATGGTTACAACGGCGGCTAAGTTATCCCGGACGCCCGGAACCCGCTTTAAAACTGCGTTTCACCTGAATCGGTTGAATACTCCGCGGGCCGGCGGGCGCGCTCAAATCCAAGGGCGAGTCGGTGGCCGCCGTTTCTGGAACGTGAACGACAAAAAATACTTTACAAGCTCGATAATCGGCTGGCGAACCTTAGGCGTTGCAAAAAGCGTCGAGCGGAAACGCGAAAAAAGTTCCGCGCGCCCTTGGTTCGCGCGATTTTTCGCGAGCGAAGCGCTTTACGCCGACGTATTTTTTGCAACGTTAGGGTAAACTAGGCGCGATGCTATGACTTACCGCAAGACACCCCTAGTTGACCTCTCTCCTTCGACCAACGCGCTTCAAGGGATGGACAAGCGCTCGCTTCAAGAGTGCTTTGTCAACCACATGGAGTTCTCCCTTGCCAAGGACGAATACACGGCGACGCCGCGCGATTGCTGCGTAAGCCTCGCGTTGCTGTTGCGAGACCGCATGTTCGAGCGCTGGATCGAAACCCAGCAGACCTATTATAGACAGGATATAAAGCGCGTTTACTACCTATCGCTTGAGTTTCTTCTGGGACGTACGATCGGCAATGCGCTGATCAATCTCGACCTATGCGAGACGGCGCGCGACGCCCTCGACGAATTGGGTTATGACCTCGAAGATCTCGCCGAGGTCGAGTTCGACGCCGGCTTGGGCAATGGCGGGCTTGGTCGACTGGCCGCTTGCTTTTTGGACTCGATGGCGACGCTTGGGTTGCCGGGCAGCGGCTACGGCTTGCGGTACGAATACGGTATCTTCACTCAACATATTCAGAACGGTTGTCAGGTGGAAACACCGGACAACTGGCTGCGCTACGGCAATCCATGGGAGATCGGCCGCCCGGAATACCTCTACCCGGTTCGCTTCTACGGCCGGGTTCAGCAGATAGTAGACGACCAGGGCCGGCTTCAGTACCGCTGGGTGGATACGAAAGATGTCATGGCCATGGCTTATGACACCCCCATCCCTGGATACCGCAATGATACGGTCAACACCCTGCGACTATGGTCCGCGAAATCCACGCGCGAATTCGATCTCGAGCTATTCAACTACGGGGACTACGAGAAGGCGGTTGAGGATAAGAGCCTCAGCGAGACGATCACGCGCGTGCTCTACCCGAACGACAACTTCTTCGTGGGACGCGAGCTCAGGTTGAAACAGCAATACTTTTTTGTCTCCGCCTCGCTGAAGGACATTCTGCGTCGCTATCGAAAGCAACACGCGACCTTCGATGCCTTCGCGAGCAAGCAGGCCATTCAACTTAACGACACCCATCCGGCCCTGGCCATTCCCGAGCTTATGCGCCTATTGATAGATAATGAGGGGTTGGGATGGGATGAGGCGTGGAGAATTACGGTAGATACCTTCGCGTATACCAATCATACGGTGCTGCCCGAGGCTTTGGAACAGTGGCGCGTGGCTTTGATAGAGAACGTTCTGCCCAGACACATGCAGATTATTTACGAGATCAACCATCGCTTTCTGACTTGTGTGCGCGAGCGTTATCCCGGTGACGATGACCGAGTCACAAGGATGTCGATCATCGAGGAAGGTGAGGAAAAACGCGTTCGTATGGCCCATCTCGCCATCGTCGGAAGCCACGCGGTCAACGGGGTAGCTGCGTTACACACGCGGATTCTTCAGCACGAGGTGTTTGAGGACTTTTTCGAACTGTGGCCCGAGCGCTTCAGCAACAAGACCAACGGCATCACGCCGCGTCGCTGGCTTAAGCAGTGTAATCCAGGACTAGCCGCTCTGATCACCTCCGAGATCGGCGACCGATGGGTTACGGACCTAACGGAGCTGGAAAAGCTCGTGCCCTTGGCCGAGGACAGTCGTTTTAGGATTAAGTGGCAACGCTGCAAACAGCAGAACAAGGAGAGATTGGCTCGATACATAAACAAAACCTTTCCGGCTCAGCTTAAGCTCGACTCATTGTTTGACTGCCAAGTCAAACGCATGCACGAATACAAACGACAACTGCTTAACGCGCTCCACGTGATCACGCTTTACCACCGGATCAAGGACCATCCGCTAAGCGATTTTGTCCCGAGAACCGTGGTTTTCGGCGGCAAAGCCGCTCCGGGATATAAGCAGGCTAAGACCATTATCGAGCTTATCAACGCCGTCGCCGAGGTGGTGAATAACGACCGGGAAATCGGCGACCGCCTGAAGGTGATTTTTATCGCCAACTACGGAGTCTCGCTGGCGGAAAAGATCATTCCCGCGGCGGATCTCTCGGAGCAGATATCCACGGCGGGCATGGAGGCGTCCGGCACGGGAAATATGAAGTTCGCCCTCAACGGCGCGCTGACTATCGGAACGCTGGACGGAGCGAATATCGAGATCAAACAGGAAGTCGGGGATGAAAACATCTTTATCTTCGGCTTGACGGCCGACGAGGTTAAGGAGCTCAGGATCAAGGGATATAACCCCTGGGATTATTACCACGGCAATGCGGAGCTCAGGCGCGCGATCGACGCCGTCGCCTCCGGATTCTTTTCGCCGTCGAAACCGGACTATTTCCGACCCCTGATCGATTCGCTCTTGAACCACGGCGACCACTTCATGGTATTGGCCGATTTCGCCTCCTACATCGCGTGTCAGGAGCGTGTAAGCGCGGCTTTTCTCGATCGCGCGAATTGGACCCGCGCTTCGATCCTCAACTGCGCTCATATGGGCATGTTCTCCAGCGACCGAACCATACGCGAATACGCGCAGGATATTTGGAACGTCCATCCGGTTTCGGTCCAACTCAAAGCGAGCAAGACCATTCGCCCTTCGAGCTCAAAAGGGTAGTCTCGCGCTCGATCGGTCGCTTATAAAGACACTGTTAGCCGCGGTTCAAATGACATCGACCGAAGCGGTTTACGCCGGCGGAGAGTTCTATGTTGCAATCACCTTAACGTTGCAAAAACTCCGTCGGCGTAAACCGCTTTCGCTCGCGAAAAATAGCGCGAACTAAGGGCGTGCTCACTTTTTTTGA
>JAFGIB010000205.1 GCA_016929805.1 Deltaproteobacteria bacterium
CCGCGACGAAGGACTAGCAGCGCTATTTCGAGGAGCGAGCGACGCCGCAGATTGGGCCGTCCCGCCCGAAAGACGAGCGGAGGAACTCATTAAACACGCTCTAACCATCGATGGCGATTGCGAGAACAACATCGTACGCGACATACCCTACCAAAAAATCGCTTTTCTTTCCCTTAAACCGCGGTTGAGCATGCTTTGAATCGCGCTTCTCACCTCCCGTACTTTTGCTTCTATGACCTCGTTATCGTCGTTCGGATTACCGGAAAAAGTCATGGGCTTGCCGAAGTAAAGGCGATATTTCGTGGGTAGCGGAAAGGGGAAACCCAAAAAGATTTGCGGGACCACCGGGAGCGCCGGAAGCCCGACCAGGCGCGCCAAGGGGGCAAGGTCGGAAATCGAGATGTATTGCTCCTCCGCTCCGATGACGGCAACGGGTACGATGGGCGTGTTGGTCTGAAGCGCTAGGCGCATGAAACCAGACCCAAAAGGCTGCAGTTGATATCTCGTGCTGAACGGTTTGAGCACCGCCGCCATGCCTTCGGGAAATGAAACCAGCGCGTTTTCACGTTCCAGCAAACGTCTGCCGTTTTCCGGTGTTCCCAGGATTTGACCCAAGCGCGAATACCACATGGTGATAAAGGGCATTTTAGCCACCAACTTGTCGACCGTATTACGGGCAAACCTGGGGGGATTCGCATCCAGCGCCAGCGCCGCCGAGATCGCGAACGCGTCGATCGGGAGCAGCCCGGAATGGTTGGCCACCAAGAGCATCCGTCCCGAGGGCAGCTCTTCGATGCCGCTAACCTCGGCGCGAAAATAGAAGCGGTAAAAATAGGCGATGAGCGCGAGCGACCATCGCACCGTGTCTATCTCGACTCCGAAGGGGTCTAAGCTCTCCGCGTCGGTCTCATTAAAGACTCGTTGCACCCTCGCGTTCAGGTCGTCATCTAGTAGCTCGCTGGTAAGCGAGACGAATCGATCGACGAAGGATTTCGAGAGGCTAGCGACACCTCCTTCCGATTCCAGCTTGCGGGCCGCTCGACCCACCATCTCGTCAAGTAGTCGTGAATCGTTCATGGCTTACCTCTAGCGTACGATATCCTTCAATTGCCAGTGGATTTTTTTGATATCGATAATATCATGGACCTTCGAACTTACGCTTTAGCCAACCTGGAGGAAGAATGAAGAAGGCGCCGGCGATCGCTCTCAAGTCGTATTTTTTCACAATCGTGGCCGTCTTCGGCTGTGGCCTGTTCGACAGCGAGCTGCAGGGCGAAAAGCCCGGAACCGCGAATACGGTCGGCGACCCGTGTAAAACAGACGACGACTGTCGCGAAAATCTGGTCTGCGGTAAGAAGAAGGTTTGTCAGCCTTGCGAATGCAAAAAGAAAGGGCAAGAGTGTCAACTCACCGAAGACTGCGCCGACAACCTGTTTTGCAATCGACAACGCGTTTGCGTTTCAGCGGGTGACGCCGCGGCGGGGCAGCTGTGTCAGAGCACCGCTGACTGTAAAAAAGGTCTTACTTGTTCCATCGTCGGCGTTTCGACCGTGTGCGCGCAAAGCGGCGAATCCGACCTATCGGAAAGCTGCGAGACGACCGGCGAGTGCTTGGCGGGCCTAAGCTGTGTCGACACCGCGGAGATAACCGAACAGAGCGATGAGAAAGCTCGCTTAAGGTGCGCGAGCGTCGAGACGCCGCTTGATTTGGCGTTGCCGCCCTCGTGGCGGGGTATTGAATGCGAAGCAGACCAAGGGCCGCCTAAAGCCTATTTCGAAATTCCTAGAAACGACCGTGAGCCGGTGGATTTCTATCGCTTGCCGTTCCCCAACGACATTCGACGCGATTCGAGCGGCATCGACCTCGGCGGGCATCCGGTTGCGCCTGAAACATTTGGGCCGCTGCTCGAGCGATTGGTTGAGGCGACAGCGAGAGATGTCCGCGGTTTTGCCACGAATCCCGTTATTATCTTTCGCTTTTCTGAATACTTCTTACAGGACGATGAGACGAGCATCGGCGAAAATGTACAGATCGTGGACATCACGCCTGGCTCCCCGAGCTATAACCAAAAGCATTCACGTCACTGGGCGAGCAGCGAGGGGCGGACGAAGTATTTATGCCCAAACTGGTTCGCCGTGGCTACCGGGGTGGGCGAGCCACTGCGTCCGCTGACGACCTACGCCGCATATTTGACCACGGCTATCAAGTCGAAAGACGGCACGCCTTACGAGCGTTCGTCGGATTTTAATGCCTTGCTGAGCGAGACCCCACCGTCTGACGGCGACCTCGAGTCGGCTTATCAGGCATATGAGCCTTTTCGGGCGTGGCTGGCGGACAGCGAGATTGATCCGGATACCATCTTGAACGCCGCGGTATTCACCACGCAGGATCCGCACGCGCTGCTTCCCGAACTGCGAAATGCGGTTCACGCGCTCGAGCTTCCGGCGGTATCGCAATTGACTCGCTGCGGCGACGGCGTGACCTCGCCCTGCGCGGACGAGAGCGGCAAGCGCGGCTGTGGAGAGACCGGCGCCGACTTCATCGAGCTACACGGCCGAATCGCGTTGCCGATTTTCCAACGGGGAACCGCGCCCTACCTCGAGCCTCAGGACGGCGGTGAGCTCGAGCTCGACCAAGCGGGGGTTCCGCGCGTGGCTCGTACTGAAGCGGTCTGCTTTGCCCTGACGCTGCCGGTCGCGGAGCCGCCCGAGAGCGGCTATCCGCTGATGATCTATGCACACGGAACGGGTGGTAGCTTTACCGCCGCGGTAGAAAATGGATTTGCCGCGGAGCTGGCCGCCGGAGAGGTTGATGGAATCGCGGTTCCGGGCGCCAGCTTGAGCATCGATTTACCGCAGCACGGCGAGAGGCGGGGCGGATCGGAACGTTCGGCGGCGGAGCTGTTCTTTAATCTCGTGAACCCGAGGGCCGCGCGCGATAACGTATTGCAGGGCGCGGCGGATTTATTCGCCCTGGTTCGCTGGGCGAAGGGTTTTGCCCTCGCCGCGGGAGATTCACCGACCGATGAAGCCATAAGCTTTAACCCGAGCCGTATCGTCCTATGGGGCCATTCGCAGGGAGCCACGCATGCCTCCTTGATGCTCCCGTATGAGCCGGACATCGCGGCGGCGGTGCTTTCGGGTCACGGCGGCCATTTGACTACCTCGTTGTTAACCAAAACAAGCCCGATAAACATATCGGCGGCTTTGCCTTACGCTCTTTCGGACGCTAATGACGAAGGCGAGTTACACGGCGGCGCGCTTCATCCGATGCTCGCCATCGTGCAGACCCTTTTCGAGCGCGTCGATCCGGTGAACTTCGCTTACCGGTTACGCGAGGCAGCGCAATCGGAAGCCGTGAGCTACCACCATCTCTTTATGGTATACGGATTGCGCGACAGCTATTCTCCGGCACAAACCCAACGCGCTTACGCGGTTTCGGGAAGAATGACCCTCGTCGCTCCGGAAATAGAAGAACTCAAATCCTCCCGCATCGAGCGCGCTGAGCCGCCGCTGCTCGAGAATGTTGTTTTCGAAGGCGCAAGGCGTACTATCGGGCTTCGCCAATACCAAGCTTCAGCCGACGGAGACGGTCACTTCGTGGCGACCGAGGTTGAAGCGGCTCGGTCCGATGTCAAACGTTTTATTTTACAGGCTATGGCCGGGCAGTCGCCGCAAATCGGGAGCAACCCTTAGAACCCGGATAGTCCAATCATAGAAACAACGTCATGACGAACGTCTTTAAAATATGTCCTCGATGTGCCATGCGTTTGGAAGGCGACGCGGAGTTTTGTCCGTTCGACGGAAATAAGCTGAAGTTACTCTCAGATCCGCTCATCGGTCGCGTGATCGCGGGACGCTACCTGATTCAAAACAAGCTCGGCGGCGGAGGAATGGGAACGGTATATCGCTGCCGCCATCAGGTTATCGATCGAGATGTAGCCATCAAGTTCCTATTGCCTGAGTACTCGCGCGATCGGGAGTATCGACACCGTTTCTTGGTCGAGGCGCGGGTGGCGAACCAAGTCAACCACGAACATATCATTGATATTACCGATTTCGGACAGACCGATGACGGCTATGTCTATATCGTTATGGAGTATCTTCAGGGCCGGTCGGTGGCGGCGGAAATCAGCCTGGGACCGATGCCGGCTCGCCGCTCGTTTCGTATAGCTATTCAGATCGCGGAGGGGCTTGCGCGAGCGCACGAATTAGGAGTGATCCATCGTGACATCAAACCCGAGAACATCTATTTGATTTCCTCGAAGGGCGATCCCGATTTCGTAAAGATCTTGGATTTCGGCGTCGCGCGCTTCGCGCAACAGATACACATTACCAAGCACGGAACCGTGGTGGGGACACCGGAATATATGTCCCCTGAACAGATAACCGGAAGAGAGATAACCCATAGCTCCGATCTCTACAGCCTGGGTTGCGTGCTTTTCGAAATGCTTACCGCTCGCATGCCGTACGAGGGTTCCAAATCGGCTCGGGTGATTAAGCAAATGACACAGCCCGTGCCCAAGCCGTCCGACCTGATAGCGTCGATTCCCTCTTCGGTTGACCGAGTGGTGGTGAAATTACTCAATAAGAATCCCGAGGACCGGCATCGAGACGCTTATCATTTGATAGAAGAGTTAAAGAGTATAGTCGATACGCTTCCCGACTTACCCACACCCGAATGGAAAGCGTTTTCACGTCCGCCCGATCTGGCATCGACCACGACCACGCCTTTGAAGCTGAGCGAGGAGCAATGGCGGAACCGTGTCGCTCTTTTTCGCAAACTAATCGAGCAGCGTTACCCGGAGGGCGACGCGCCCGAGTGGCTGCAAGCGGCGATTGGACAGTTGCAGAACGCGCTCGAGGAAATGCCGTGTTTAACCGACCGTTTGACGACGGCGGTCACCGCGGCGACCCGGCAGGAAAAGGAGGAACGCGAAACGCGCCTACGAATCGGCAAAGCGCTCGACATATTGGCCAGCGACGACTCAAAAGTAAGCCGCCAGATAGAGGAAGTCCGTACGCGAATCGAAAGCACGCGATCGCGTCTATTCGATGCGATAAACGCGGTGACAGAGAGCGTTGGACGGGCGCCAGCGGAGATAAAAAGCGGCGAACAGCTCTCAGCTCAAGAAGCCGCGGCGATCAATCTGCTAACGAGGTCGGCGCAAGCGTTGGCGGAAAACAGCGAGAAAATGGCGATACTCGACTCGGATCTCGCGTCGAAACAAAACGAACAAGGCGATTTGCGCTTTCAGATGGAGCAACTGAAAGGCCGCCTTGGAACGCTTAACGCGGAATCGGCGATGAATAGAAAGACTACGCAGGATCAGACCGATCAGGTCGAATCCGAGCTTCAGACAAAGCTCAATTCAATTGTCCCTTTGGCTGGTAAAATACTATCTCACTTCATGCAATTTCCCGAGCTTAGCTCGCAGTTGGAGCCTCACATCGCGAGCAATCGCCCGACTGAGTGACGAGCGCTATCGCAGAGAACTGCGAGCGAAAGCGGTCAAAAGTGCTTCGAGGTTGACGCTGATCAGAAATCCTGGTTCATCCACCAGGTGTTGTTGCCCATATTAAAAAAACCGCACGAAACCGCCGTATAGGAGGTGTCGGTCATATTGATGTAATGGCCGTGTTTTAAAAAACAGCCGGCATAGTCCTGCATACACGCGGCGCGTCCTTGTGGCGGTTCTCCCTCGGCCCACATTTGATTGAGGCAAAAGACCAGTACTTCGCCCAGAGTGGAGCCCATTCCTCCCCAGCCTCCGACTCGATAGCCAGGGCAGGCATTCTGGCCTCCCCGTAGGGGTGATCCCGAAAGCCTCCACGCGCTACAGTTACCGGCCGAGCCGTGAGCATTGCCGGACTCTCCGTCCTGTTTCGCCCCCTCATCAGAGCACGCTTCCACGTTAGCCGGGGCGCGTGCTAGAGGAGATAAACCGACCGTTGCGCGGAAGTTATTTATTGTATCTACACAGATTTGGCGCACCTCGTCCAAATCGTCAGTGGCGGGATTTGTGGTTCCCGCCGCGCCGGCCGCTCCGGCACTTCCGGCAGTGCCCCCCGAGCCCGCCGTCGTCGACGAGCCCGCGGTACCCGCGTTGCCATCCGGGCCCGCATCCATAAGGCCGCCCACGGCCGCGTCCAGGCCGCCCGGGCCCGCGGCTTGGCCGTCCGCGCTCGCATCAAGAACGCCCGCGCCCGCGATTTGGTCGCCAGCCCCGGCGACGGAAGTACCGCCATTAGCCCCGGAGCCCGCTACCGGCGCGCTGGAGGTGCCGCCGACTCCTCCCGCGTTTGACCCGGATCCATCCGCGCCATCGCATTGACACGGTCCATAACCCGAACCATCCGGGAGACATAGCATTTTTGCTATCCCTCCGTTTAGACACTGACAATCCGCGGACTGGCCGGGACTGCAGACGATAGTCGCCGAGCCTTCGGTCGAGCACGCCGCGGTCGCGAATAGCGGAACGGTAACTATGCCGAAAATGAGGTTTTTTAGGGATAGTCTTTCCATATCGACCTCCATTCGATCCCTGAGAGCTAATCAACGGACCGAAGATTTAGCGCCACGAATATAGGCCATCTCGTAAAACTGTGCAATCATTGGACAGTATTTAGATTAGAGAATCGCATCCTCTTCGGCGTTCTCATCCGTGGTTGCTATTACCTAGTTCTTTGAGTGACCGAACCCGGCTCTTTTATAAAAAAAATCGGAAGCCTAAGCGCTTAGATGGGATGGATTTCGCGGCTCATTCCGCGAAAACCTCATGGGCCGGCGTGAAGTAGTAATATAAGTGCCTCGAAAGAAGCTGCGATTATGCCGAGGAATGTTGCCGTTCGGATATCCTGCCATATTATGAAAAACTCAATAATTATGCCTTGGATGACATTTTCGCGAAAAAAACCGGTAAACCTTACAAACCGCTGAAGCATATGACTGATACGAGTAAGCCCAACAAAGATATGGAGCGCGATTCGCTTCGAGAGCTCGCGCAACCCCCGGTAGAGCTAAGAGAGCTTTTGCGATATTCGGCGTCATGCCGCTGTGGTCGCGACCATTCGGTCGATATCGCCGATATTTCGCTTCGCGAGCACGCGATTGAAGACCTTCCCTCGATATTGGAGAATTTCGGTCAAAATCAAAGGATCGTCGTGGTCGCTGATCGCGTCACGCGCGAGATTGCCGGGGATTCGGTTCAGCGTATCACGGCCTCGGCCGGTCATCGTGTAGGCGTTTGCGTTGTACCGGACGGAATCGGAGGGCGGCCGCACGCGGACGAAACAGCGCTCGAGATCGTACAGCGGTCGTTGGCGCAAGCAGACCTCGCGCTCGCGGTCGGCTCGGGCACGATTAACGATTTGGTCAAGTTGGCCTCGTTCAGGCGAACCATTCCGTACGTCGTAGTCGCAACGGCTCCCTCGATGAACGGATATACTTCGGCGATTTCGGCTATCACCGTGCGAGGCGTAAAGCGGACCATCGACTGCCGCCAGCCTTACGCCGTTATCGCGGATCTCGCGATCCTTTGTCGCGCGCCGCGCGATTTAACCCTTGCCGGGCTTGGGGATTTGGAATCCAAGCCTACGGCGACCGCGGACTATCGTCTCGGCGGCAGGCTTCGACGGACCTACTATTGTCCCGCTCCAGAACGGGTGGTACGGCGCGCCGAAGAACGCGCCGCTGGTTATGCAGAGGGTATCAACCGCGGCGATCCCGAGGCGATGGCGGCGCTTACAGAAGCCTTGCTGCTATCGGGCATATCGATGAAGCTCGCGGGCTCGTCCAGCCCGGCTTCCGGAGGCGAGCATCTCATGAGCCATTTTTGGGACATGACCGCGTCCGAGGAAAACCGCATCGAGGGATGGCACGGAGCACAGGTCGGCGTCTGCACGATGGTCACCGCGGCCTTGTACGAACAGCTTAGAGAGATTCGTCCCGACAGCCTGGATATCGAGGCGATCGCCGCGAGCCGTCCCAGCGTAGAGGAAATCACAAGACAAATACGCCGCCGTCACGGAACGCGCGCGAACGAAGTCGTTTCGGAATATTTCGATAAACACCTTTCGAACGACGATCTTTACCGGGAGCTCGAAGACCTCAAACAGCATTGGGACGAAATCTGGGGTGGTTTGAGCGATACCCTCCGGCCGGCGGGCGCAATCCGCCGAATTCTAGCAACCGCGGGCGCTTCGATTACCGTTCAACAGATCGGCCTTACTCCGCGCCACCTAAAAACGAGCTTTTTAGCCGCTCGTGAGATTCGAGGCCGCTTTACCGTCCTCGATCTCGCAGCCGACCTCGGCTTACTAGAAAAGCTCTGTGATGACGCCATCAAGATAGCGATCGGCTAGTAACCCTAACCGCCGAATCGATAGACAGTTTTTGGGCCTGAGCTGTACCTTAACGTTGCAAAAACTCCGTCGGCGTAAACCGCTTTCGCTCGCGAAAAATAGCGCGAACTAAGGGCGTGCTCACTTTTTTTGA